>JACRPL010000019.1 GCA_016223245.1 Candidatus Saganbacteria bacterium
TATTCGCTTTACAAGGCCTATAGAACAAAAAGACAGAGAAGTGGCAAGAAATCACCGGCAAACGAAGAGGAGGCTTATGATCAGGTTTTAGTTGATAAAACGATACCCGCTTTCGGTTAGGTTCTTAGATGATTTGACACGAAGAGTGCAAATTATAATGTTCATATCTTTTTTTTAGATATTGCATCTGTTGAGTTGGCCGTCAACAGGGTGAAATATAGGGTTGAATCAGGAGGCCATGATATTCCAGAAGAAACAATAAGGAGAAGATACCTTCGCTCCAGGCATAATTTTTGGTATACTTATAGGGACTTAGCGGATGGCTGGTACCTGTTTGATAATTCGCGCAAATTGGCGGAATTGGTTGCCAATAATATCGATAATAAATTATCGATTGTTAATCAGGAATATTTTAAATTTTTCAAAAGTTCTCTAACCGAGGAGAAATAATATGGCAACACATAATAAAACAGTTGATCTTGGGCAAATGGCTGAAAAAGCCCTGAATGAAGGAGTCAAAAAGGCCCTGTTAGAGCATAAAAGGCTTGGTGTTCCCGCTGTTTATATGCGAAACGGAAAGATCGTGTATCTTTTGCCATCAGGAAAAGTTGTATCAACCCCGCCCAAAACAAAAATGCCAAAGATTAAACGTTAAAGCGGATGATCACTATATCCCCATCCTGGAACTCGTAACTTTTGCCTTCGGTATGCAGTAACCCTCGATCGCGGCAGGCGGCAAAAGATCCACATTCAACCATATCCTTATAATGAATGATCTCGGCAGCAATAAAACCCTTTTCCATATCGGAATGGATCTTACCTGCAGCTTGCGGAGCCTTTGTTCCTCTAGTTATTGTCCAAGCTCGAGATTCTTTGTCCCCTGCCGTAAAGAAGGTAATTAAGTTTAGAAGCTCATATCCGGTATGGATCAATTTTTTAAGCGCTGATTCTTTAAATCCCATGCTTTCGATGAACGCTTGCGCTTCATCGGGCGGAAGCTCGGCTATCTCGGCTTCGAGCTTTGTCGAGATCGTTATGACCTTGGCGCCTTCTTTTTTAGCTATCTCCTCAATTACAGATACGCCCTGCATATCCCCTGTTTCGTCAATATTGGCTACATATAATATTGGCTTAATTGTTAGCAAAGATAGATCTTTAACCAAAAGCTTCTCATCATCGGAAAGGTTGATTTCTCTTGCAGGCGTCCCGGCAGAAAGGCCATTTTTCAGTTTTAAAAGAATTTCGGATTCTTTTGCGGCTGTTTTATCTTGAGATTTCATTCTAGGCTTTATTCCTGACATTTTCTTCTCTACCTGAGAGAGATCGGCTAATATTAATTCAAGATTGATAACTTCGATATCGCGTTTTGGATCGACATTCCCCGATACGTGTGTAATATTCGGGTCCTTGAAACATCTTACAACATGGGCAATGGCGTCGACTTCTCTTATATGTGAAAGGAATTTATTACCAAGGCCCTCTCCCTGTGCCGCGCCCTTCACAAGGCCTGCAATATCATAAAATTCGATGCAGGTCGGAATAGTTTTTTTTGAACTGAAAAGTTTTGTAAGATAATCCAGGCGATCGTCTGGAACTTCTACAACTCCGATATTTGGATCGATCGTACAAAAGGGATAATTTGAGACATTCGCTTTCGCCCTTGAGAGCGCATTGAATAGCGATGATTTGCCGACGTTTGGAAGACCGACAATCCCAATAGATAAAGCCATGTTAAGATTATATCATTTTTCCCAAAAGAATTTTTCTCGATTAACCGGTTTGGATGGTGCGGAGGGAGTATTATCGAACTCGAGGAAGTCGTCTTCATATAAATTGCCCGGCTTACTTCCCTCAAAAGTACTCATTGTCGGCATAGACCCCCTCTGTCCCTTCGGGACATCTCCCCCTTGATAAGGGAGAGAAAGAGAGGGGGTAAAAAAATCCCCATCGTCGTCGCCTTCTATCAGCCACTTTTCATATCTATTTTCCGATATTTCTTTGATGAACCGGCTTGCCTTCATTACGATCTCGCCTTCGTACGACCTATATATAATAGGATAGGACAAATATAATTGATCTTTACTTCGAGTAATCGCAACATAAAAAGCCCGTCTTTCTTCCTCAAGTTCTTTTGGATTCCCGAAAGTTAAATATGACGGGAATCTGCCGTCCGCGAGCCATATTACAAAAACAGCCTTCCATTCAAGCCCTTTCGCTTGATGGACGGTAGTTAAAACGACTGCTTCTTTTTCGCTTGTAGTTTTTGTTTCTGATATTTCTTCAGCCGCGACGCCACCAACCAAAGCAAGAGCAGAAAGAAATTCTTCGAGATTTTTATATGATGATGCGTAGTTGGCAAGTTCTTCAATTTCGTCAAGCCTCATCCCGGCATTAGGATAAGTCATTCTCAAATAGTCGGCATAGCCGCTGTCAACGATAGTTGAGAACATTACGGATGGAGTGTTTGTCATATTGGCCAATACTTTCAGCAAAGATTGGAATTTAGAGAAGGCATCTTTGGCTGATCCGGGAACCTGCGAGTAAACCTCGCGGTTCCCAATATTTTTGGAAACCGCGACGATACTGTCGCCGGTTTCCACATTTTTCATTAATCGTCTCATTGTTTCAATAATCTTCTCCGCGGTTTTTTGCCCTACTCCTGGAATTAATTTCAATATTCTCAGCCAAGAAATGCCGTCTTGCGCGTTATGGAAGATCTTCATGTAAGCAATAACATCTTTAATATGCGCTTCTTCAAAAAGCCTCATGCCAGATCTAACTTCATGCGGGATGCCGCGCCTTGTTAGCTCCATCTGAAGCTCTAAACAGTGATAATGCGATCGATATATAACAGCCATATCTGTAAATGACATGCCCTCATCATTTAGCTCAAGGATTCTTTGGGCGACAAAGTTTGCCTGCTCAAAAACATCCCTGAAAGATAGAAGCGCCGGCGGTTTTCCTTTCTTCCTGATCGCCTTTAGATTTTTTTCAAATCTCTCGACGGCATTCTTAATACTATCGTTTGCAAGGTCTAGTATTTCAGGGGTCGATCTATGGTTTGTTTCCAATTTGTATACCTTGCAATTTGGATATCTAACAGGGAAATCTATGATGTTTCTAAACTCGGCGCCCCTAAAAGAATAAATACTTTGCGAATCATCCCCGACAACCGTTAGGTTTTTGTGATAAGAAGCGAGAAGATCAATAATTTGCGCTTGGATCGTGTTCGTATCTTGATATTCATCAACTAAAATATGAAAGAATCTTTCGGAATATTCGCGCAACACATCGGGATTGTTCTGGAGCAATTCAAGCCATTTGCTTTGAAGGTCGTCAAAGTCCATCAAATTTTGTTCGCGTTTTTTTTGATCATATATTTGGAACACCAATTTGATCTCCGCTTGTAATTCGAACAAATGCGGATATTTTTTTTCTATGACTTCATTGAGCGGCAATAATGTATTTACGGCATAGCTTAATACATCTTGAAGAACATCGGCTTTCGGGAACCTGCGAGATTTCGTATCAACTTCGGAAGCTTTCAGCGATTTATCGAGAAGATATTTGGAATCCGCGCGGTCTAGGATCGTAAAATTCTGTTCGAAGCCGATCTTCTTCGCATGTTTTCGTAATATTAGATTCCCAATATGGTGAAAAGTTCCCGCGCATAAGCCTTTTAGGTCTCTGCGCAATAACCCTTCAACTCGGAAGATCATTTCCTTCGCCGCTTTGTTAGTGAATGTCACAAGAAGGATATTGCTTAGAGGAATTCCGGACTCGACAAGATACGCCACGCGATAGGTAATAGTCCTGGTTTTACCGGAACCGGCTCCTGCGATAATTAGTGCGGGGCCGTTTTCCGACTTAACAACAGGAAGCTGTTCGGCATTAAGCTCCTGATCATACTTAATTGTAAGCGATGGAGGCGCGCTTGTACCAAAAGATGGTTTTAATTTATATACTTTTTCCATGGGGACTAATTATAGCATTGCCGTCAAGGGTCGTGCGGATGAGCCGTTAAACAATCTTAAGGCTAATATCCAGCGCCTTCGGTGAATGCGTAAGCGCGCCGACAGAAATAAAATCGACACCTGTTTTTGCGATTGAGCGAACATTTTGAAGATTGACCCCGCCCGACGCCTCGGTCGCGATCTTTGCTTTTTTGCAAAGAACAACAGCTTGTTTTAAAATTTTCAAATTCATATTATCCAAAAGAATCCTATCTGCTCCGGCAGATATGGCTTCCTTAACTTCCGCGATATTTCCTGCTTCAATCTCAATTATTATTTTGCCCTGACCCTTGACCCTTGCCCCTTGTGCCTTCTTTATCGCCGCCGAAACTCCCCCAACAATTTTGATATGATTATCTTTTATTAGAATAGCATCATAAAGTCCCATCCGATGATTCTGCCCGCCGCCGGCGAGAACGGCGTATTTATCCGCTCCGCGCCAAAGAGGCATGGTTTTTCTGGTATCAAGAATTTTCGCCCTTTGCCCCTTGACCCTTGCTACATATTCGCCAGTCAGCGTCGCAATCCCTGAAAGCCTCTGTAAGAAGTTCAAAGCCAATCGCTCGCCGATCAAGATCGATCTTGCTGGCCCGGAAATCTCGGCAACTATTTGTCCCTTTTTTACTTTAGAACCATCTTTGATTTTATAAACAAATTTAACTTTTTTATCCAGAACATTGAAAACCATTTGTGCCAAAGGAAGGCCGGCTATTATTCCTGCCTCTTTTGCGATAATAACAGCTTTTGTTTTCCGATCTTTACCAATTATCGCATCGCTTGTAACATCGCCCGATCCAATATCCTCCGCCAACGCCATCTTGATTAGATTTTCGATCTGTTTTCCCATATAATTAATTCCTCAATTTGACATTTGTCATTTGAAATTTGTCATTATTTAAGTATTGTCCAAACTATATAATAATAGAGGATCGGAACGGTCAGAATAAATGAATCCATCCTATCTAAAATGCCGCCATGTCCAGGAAGAAGATTGCTCGCATCTTTGACCCCGGCATCGCGCTTTATGACCGACTCGACTAGGTCTGAAAGCTGCGCCACGATGCCGATTATCGAACCCATAATAAGCGCATGCGTCCCGTTGATCAACACAAAGCCCGAAAAAATATCTGCCGCGATCACGCATACAATAAATCCCGCGATCGCGCCTTCCCATGATTTATTGGGCGAGATAGATGGCGCTATCTTATGCTTGCCGAATTTTTTGCCCACAAGATAAGCAACAATGTCCATCGCCCAGATCGTAAACATCAAAAAGAATAAATATGCGCCGTGTTCAGTCAAATTCCTGATAAAAAGGAAATAGCTGAAAAACCATCCAATATAGATCATCCCCAACAAGGTAACGGCGACATCGACGATAGTGTCTTTTTCTCTTTTTAAAAATATTCCGGACATAAGCGCCAGCATTGCCGCTATAGTTAATATCGCCGAGTGTGCGGGCTCCCAGCTTTTGTTCAACGAATAATATGAGAAAACTATGAAGAAGATCGTCATGACGTTGCCGACCCAATAAGCCGGGTAATAGCCTTTCTTCATCATCAAATTATAAAATTCATTAACTGAAAAAATCGCCAAAACAAGCACCAAAGAAAGGAGATAAAGCCCGCCAAAATAAACACAAGCCCAAATAACAGGGGCGCCAAGAAGTATTGTCGTAAGCCTTGGTATCAGCCCTTTCGGGATCATTTTAGCTGCTCCGAAGTTTTGCCGTATCGCCGCTCGCGCTTGCAAAAAGATTCGATCGCTTTCATCAATTCAGCCCTTCTAAAATCCGGCCAGAAGACATCTGCAACATAAATTTCCGCATAAGCTATCTGCCAAAGCAAAAAATTAGATATCCTCATTTCCGACGCCGTCCGGATCAATAGATCGGGGTCAGGAATGCCTCTGGTATACAAATGATTTTGGATATCTTGTTCAGAAATCTTATCCCCGCGCTCTGTTTTCTGCTCTCTGCTTTCTGCTATCTCATTTACCGCGTCGACGATCTCCGCCCTTCCCCCATAATTCACCATGACATTCAAATTCAGCCCCGTATTCTTTGAAAGTTTTTCAACGGAGTTCTCGATCTTTTCCTGTAGTTTTGGATTGAAATCCATTAATCTCCCGAGGAACCGCAAGCGTACGTTGTTTTTATCTAATTCGTTCACTTCTCTCTCAAGCGTGTCGAAAAATAAATTCATTAGAAAAGAGACTTCATCTTGCGGCCTTTTCCAATTCTCGGTGGAAAACGCATAAACGGTCAAATATTTTATTCCGATCTCTCCGCATACTTTGACGATCTCTTTTAGCGCGTCGACGCCGACCTTGTGTCCTGCGATCCGTGGAAGCCCGCGCTTTTTAGCCCACCTGCCATTGCCGTCCATTATTATTGCAATATGCTGGGGGATTTCCATAAAAAGTTAGACTTCTAGTATCTCTTTTTCTTTTTGGGTCGAAAGCTTGTCGATTTCGGAGGTTTCGCGGTCTGTAACTTTTTGGAGTTCGGTTTCTTTCGCTTTTTGGATATCTTCAGTAATTTCTTTTTTGTCTTTTGCGGTTTTTAGCGCATCCATGGCATCGCGCCTGATATTTCTGATCGAAACTTTTGCTTCTTCATTTTCTTTTTTTATTATTTTGATCAGGTCCCGTCGGCGCTCTTCGGTAAGCTGTGGAAGCATAAGCCTTATCATGCCGCCTTCAACTTTCGGGTTGATGCCGAGATCGGATTTTAATATCGCTTTTTCGATGCCCTGCATCGCGCTTTTATCAAAAGGCTGGACCGCAAGCTGTCTTGGTTCTGGGACAGATATTGAAGCGATCTGTTTTAATGGGACCTGCGTCCCATAATATTCGACCAAAATATGGTCTATAAGCCCCGGCGCCGCTCGTCCGGTCCTTATCCCCGCAAGATTTTTTTTAAAAGCATCTATTGCTTTCTTCATTTTATTTTCGGCATCTTTTACTTGCACAATGTGCCCCCTTATTTTGAGACCAGAGTCCCGACTTTTTTCCCGACAGCGGCTTTGGAAACATTGCCTTTTTTCATAAGATCCAGGACTATTATCGGGATATTGTTGTCCATGCATAAAGACGCCGCGGTTGAGTCCATCACCTTAAGCCCTTTATTTAAAACATCCATATACGATATTTTTGAAAATTTCTTAGCCTCCGTATGGAGCATGGGATCTTTATCGTAAATGCCGTCGACTTTAGTGGCTTTGATAATTACGTCGGAATCAAGCTCGGCGGCCCTAAGCGCCGCGGTCGTATCCGTTGAAAAATAAGGATTGCCCGTCCCCGCGGCTAAAATTACGACCCTTCCCTTTTCCATGTGCCGCAGAGCTCTTCTTCTGATAAATGGCTCGGCGATCTGTCTCATTTCGATCGCGGTCATGACTCTAGCATATACGCCTATGCGCTCAAGCGCATCCTGCATTGCAAGGGCATTAATTACTGTTGCAAGCATTCCCATGTAATCGCCTGTGGCGCGGTCCATGCCGGAAGCCGATCCTGTAAGCCCCCTGAAAATATTCCCTCCGCCGACAACGATCGCTATTTGTATGTTATGGCGCCTGACTTTTTCGATCTCATGCGCAATGTTTTCCAACGTTTCATGGTCCAGGCCGTATTTTAATTTACCGCCAAAAATTTCGCCGGAAAGCTTGAGGAGAATTCTTTTGTATTTCATCAAAATATTATTATATCATAGTTGCCAAACGGCTGGAAGTGCATTATAATTTATTAAAATGTCAATGTTTTTCTCATATTTTGAGCTTGCAGCCGCCCTATTCATCCTGCTGACCTCATTTAACATGTATTCCAGGCACTATGAGAACAGATCAGCAAGATTTTTTGCGCGTTTTGCGCTTGTGGCATTTTTATCAGCATTGTTTGAATATTCGTTAAGGATCGCCTTCACGCTCGACCTGGCGCGCGATATTAATCGGATATGCGGCGTTCTGCTGGCATTAACTTTCGCCATGTTCCTCCATTTTGTCCTAGTCTTTACAAAGAAGGATGGTTTTTTAAACAAAAAGGTCAATTTTATTTTATTTTATTTGCCCGTGATCATTGTCAGCGCGGTATTTATATTCACGAATTGGATGTATTCATATTATGAGATAACGCATATTGGGATCGTAAGCCAGCCGTCATTTGCGTATCTTATTTTTGCCGCACAGACAATAATATATTTGAGCATAGGTATTGTCCTTCTTTTTGCCTATTCAAGGAAAGCCCCCCAAAAGACAGTAAGGAACCAAGCCCTAATAATCGCTATCGGATCCCTTGTCCCAACCGCGATCGGAGTAACGACAGACCAGTTATTGCCGGTTTTTATGGGCGCCAGGCTGTTTTGGCCGACCGTAGTTTTCGACCTGGCATTGATGAATATTTTCATATATTTTGCAATGCGGCAATACAGCCTATTTGCAATATCCCCAAGCCTTGCGGCGGATATAATAATCGAGACCATGCCTGATTCGCTTATTGTAACAGACCTTGATGGAACGGTAATACTCGTAAACGACGAAGCGCATAAATTCTTCCATGCGCCAAAAGAAGATATCCTGGGCAAGCCCATCTTCAAGCTTTTCGTTGACAGGGCAAAATACGATCAGTTATACAAAGAGGTTGTTAATAAAAACCTGGAAATTGAGAGATATCAAGTTGACTTGTGCGACCCGCTCGGAGAATGTATTCCTTCGTTAATAAATGCCAACAAGATCCATGATGCTATCGGCGAAACCCTCGGAGTGGTTTACATAATCCGTGACAAGCGAGGATAGCTACCGGTTCCATTTATGACAAATCCTAACATTTACCCCAAAAAATACGATGTGATAGTTATTGGCGCTGGGCATGCAGGGATCGAGGCCGCGCTTGCTTCCGCTCGCCTCGGATGCCAAACGCTATTGCTTTCAATTAATCTAGACACGATCGCCTACATGTCCTGCAACCCGGCGATCGGTGGGCCAGCCAAAAGCCAATTAGTGCGCGAAATAGATGCGCTTGGCGGGCAAATGGGAATAACAACCGACCTTACCTATCTTCAAATGAAGACTTTGAATACAAATAAAGGCCCCGCCGTTCACGCCCTCCGCGCCCAATCCGACCGCGAAGATTACCATCGATTAATGAAGAAAATACTTGAAGAGCAGCAAAATCTCGATTTGAAGCAGGAGATAGTAGCCGAAATCCTCACAACGCCTGACGATTCACCCGACGCTTCCTCCAAACGCATTACAGGCGTCCTCTCCAAACTAGGCACAATCTATGAAAGCAAAACAGTGATCATCACTACGGGAACTTTTCTAAACGGACTCATCCACATCGGAATGGAACACATGGAAGCCGGCCGTGCGGGAGAATTGCCCTCAAAAGGGCTATCTGAAAGCTTGCAGAAAATTGGGCTTACGCTGGGACGATTGAAAACAGGAACCTCGGCAAGATTGAACAAAAAAAGCATCGATTTTTCAAAAATGACCATCCAACCCGGCGACGAACCGCCAAAGATGTTCTCTTTCGTATGGGAATATTTACAATACGGGCTAACAGCTCAACAGGCCAACAGCCCAACATGCCTGCCCCAAGCCCCCTGCCATTTGACTTGGACAAACGAGAAGACGCACGAAATAATTAGAGCAAATCTTGATCGATCGCCGCTTTATCAAGGAAAGATCAAAGGCATCGGGCCGCGCTATTGCCCTTCGATCGAAGATAAAGTCATAAGATTTCCCGAAAAAACTTCTCATCAATGTTTTATCGAACCCACCGGAAGAGATACTTTGGAAATGTACGCTCAAGGCTTAAGCACAAGCCTTCCGGCTGATGTTCAATTACAAATGTTAAGAACGATGGTTGGACTAGAAAATGTCGAGATGCTGCGACCAGGATATGCCGTTGAATATGATTATGTGCCGCCATCGCAATTAAAATATTCGCTTGAAACAAAAGTTGTTTCCGGATTATTTTGTGCCGGGCAAATAAACGGGACCTCCGGATATGAAGAGGCGGCCGCTCAAGGAATAATAGCCGGTATAAATGCGGCACAATTAGTAAAGAACAAAGAATCGCTCATCATTCGCAGGGACGAAGGCTATATTGGAACGCTTATTGATGATCTGATAACAAAAGACATAGAAGAACCCTATCGAATGCTGACGTCCAGGTCCGAATACAGATTATTGCTTCGGCAAGACAACGCTGACCTTCGTTTAACAGAAAAGGGGCACGACGTAGGCTTGATCTCGAAAGAAAGATTTGATGCTTTCCAAAAAAAGAAAGAAGCGATCAAGCAAGTGGATGCGATTTCACCTGAAGTTGCAGAGCAGATAGAAATATCGAAGAAATATGAAGGATATATCTCAAGACAAATAAAACAAGTCGAGAAATTCAAGAAACTGGACGATTGGCAGATCCCTGATTGGGTGGATTACAGTTCAATAAATACGTTATCCACGGAATCAAGACAAAAACTCGATAAGCATAGGCCCCAATCCCTCGGGCAAGCATCAAGGATCGCCGGCGTATCTCCCGCGGATGTTTCAGTCCTGATGATTCACATTGAAGCGCGGAGGCGCGCCGTGCTAAAATAGGGCATGAAATTCAAATTTACAGAATCGCCCCTTTCCGGATTATTGATAATTGAGCCCAAAGCCTTCGAAGACAGCCGCGGATTTTTCATGGAATACTACAATAAGGACGAATACGCAAAATGCGGATTTACGGACCTATTTGTCCAGGACAACCACTCAAGCTCGAAAAAAGGCGTTGTGCGGGGGCTTCATTATCAAATACCGCCGACTCCCATGGGCAAGCTTGTGAAAGCCGTAAAGGGCAGTATTTTTGATGTCGGCGTCGATATCAGGAAAAGCTCAAAGACTTTTGGAAAGTGGTACGGTGAGATATTGTCCGAAGAAAATAAAAAGATGCTCTATTTCCCGCCGGGTTTCGCCCATGGCTTTATCGCCCTCGAAGACGATACGGAAGTAATTTATAAATGCACCGGCATGTATAGCGCAAAAGACGAGCGCGCGATCCTTTGGAACGATCCGGACATTGGCATCAAGTGGCCGACGGACCTTGTGTCGGAGATGATCGTATCGGATCGGGACAAGCTCCACCCGAGCTTGAAGGACGCGGAAATTTTCGAATGAGAAATTTCGCCAAATGGACATTGATCTTAATTGGCGCGGGTATCGGCCTTATGATCGCTGCCTCGATTCTTCTTTATTTTTTTCTTCCGATAAATAAAATAAAAGATTACGCCGCAAAAAGGTTGTCCGAACAGATCCATCATGAAGTAACGATCAAAAGCGCTTCGTTTAATTTATTTTCGGGAATAAAACTTAAAGGCGTGACAATAGCGAATGCTCCGGGATTTTCAAAAGACCATATGGTGTCAGCTGACGTCTTGGAGCTAAAATATGCGTTCCTGCCTCTGCTGCAGAGAAAAATAGTGATCCCCGAGATCAATTTTGTAAGGCCTAGGATATCGGTCGAAAAAAATCAGAACGGTGAATTTAATTTCAGCGATATTTTCGCCGAGCCAAAAACAAAAAAAATAAAGCCCTATAAAAGGGCAAACCCTGCAAATCCGGGTGCGATCGACCTTTTGGTCAATAATTTCAAGATATCCGACGGCGAACTCGTTTACATCGATCATTTCACGGGAAAAAGCGGGCTAAAGAACGTCAATGTTTCAATTTCGAATATAACGCTTTTCGCGTTAAAGCCGATAGAGATCAAAGCCGCGGCAGCAGGCTCATATCTTGGGAAGACTATCCCGTTATCTTTTGCGACAAATATTGGCATAGATATTAGCGGCGACAAAGGTGAAATAAAAAATTCGGTATTATCGATCGCGGGTGATACTTTGGCTTTTTCAGGCGAACTTAAAGGCTTAAAAACCAACCCTAATATTTCGTTGTCGCTGTCATCGAACAAAATCGAGCTCGACCATCTTTTAGCGATCTTCGCGGCAGGAGCTCCGGATCCCGGATCAAAGAAAAAAAGCCCCCAAGGCGCGCTCACGAAATCCCTAAAGAAATCCTTTTCCTGGATCCCGTCAAATCTCACGGTTTCAGCCAATTTCGACCTTAAAAATGTCACGCTCAAAACATTAAAACTCGATAGGCTGGCATTTTCCGCCAATTTGAAACATCGCACGCTTAACATGGATATAAAGGATTTTTCGGCCTACAAAGGGAAGCTCTTTGCAAAAGGCATCACGTTTGACCTCCCAAATCTTTCGTATTCGCTTGGCAAGCTCGAACTGCACGGGTTTTCGTCGACCCCGTTCTTGAACGATATGATCGATTCGTTCCTGCCGACAATGATCGACATGAAGAACAATATCGAAGGGGCGCTCAACATTTCGATGTCTCTCAAAGGCGCAGGCATTGAAATGCCCGACGCGTTTACTAACTTAAAAGCGTCTGGGGTCATCCTTCTTTCAAAAGGCAGGATACATAGGATCAAGTCGTTTGCGAGCATCGGCGAACAATACGGCGTAAATATGTTAAAGCACGATATGGCGGTAAGCGGCCTTCGGGTTAACGCGTCGGTTGCAAACAAAATAATGCGGATTGAAAAGCTTCAGCTTCAAGATACCGATGTCCAGGTGAATTTTTCTGGAGATCTTGATTTCAACAAGATGGAATATAGGAAGGGCAACAGATTGAACCTAAAATTTAATCCGGCCATCGCTCAAAACCTTCCAAAAGAATTCTCTCTTTTTAAAGATGAAAAAGGCTTGCTCTCCGTGGATTTCGAAATGCAAGGGTCTCTTTTTAAGCCATTCCCGTCCCCTCTTTTCCAAAAACCGCTTGAAGCCATAGTAGGGAAATTCAAAGTGAAGATAAACGCGAAAAAAGTTGAGATAGAAACTAAGGCCCAGCAAGCGATCGATGAACAGAAAAAAAAGCTGGAAGAAGACAAAAAAAGGCTTGAAGAAGAGGCAAAAAAGAAAGTAAAAGAAATTTTCAAGTTCTAACTGAAATTTTTGCGATCTCTGGCAGATAATACTGCATGGCTATGCCAATAGTTCGCTCCGGTGCTGCATCGGGGCAAAAAAGTTATCCAATAATATTGAGGCCGCCTGACATTCGCGTGCAAGCCCTCGGCTTAACTCCAAGGCAGGCGGATTTTCTTGGGAGCGTATTCCCATATTTAACAAACCCGCCTCAATTAGGCATCTTTGCTTCGTTTGATGCGGTCTGCCGCCGCCTTGCATCATCTGATCCTAACCCAAATTTGGCGCTTGTCGTGAGGGCTCAAGAATACGCATGGAATGCGCACAGTGGCAAATTTAGAAAATCCGGGGAACCCTTTGCCGCGCATCCTGCTGCAGTTGCCGAAATTTTGGCATACGAGTTAGGAGTTAAAGACCCTGAAATAATATCAGGGGGGCTGCTTCATGACGTGGTCGAAGATACGAAAATTACAATCCAGGAAATAAAAGCCGCTTTCGGCAAAAGAGTGGCAAGGTTGGTTGATGCTGTTACAAAAATTGATTCATTTGAATCTGCGGAGGTCGAGCGCGCGCAAGTCGAAACATATCAGAAAATCTTGCTTGGCATGAAAAGGGATATAGCGGTTATCCTGATAAAATTAGCTGACCGCCTCCATAATATGCGCACATTAATACATCTTAGCCCTAACGCAAGGAAAAGGATGGCAAAGGAAACACTAGATATTTATGTGCCGCTTGCAAATGCATTAGGGCTTGGATTGGAAAAAAGAGAACTTGAAGATCTGTCTTTCCAATATCTAATGCCTGATGAATTTAAAAGAACAAAATTTGGGATCGATAAGTTAAGAGCTGAAAACAAAAAATTATTTGCGCCGGCGCTCGCAACAATACAGGATGCATTAAAAAGTTTTGGGGCAGAAATCGGTCTCTCTCCAAGAACTTATTATGAGCACTATAATATTTCTTTTAAGCGCGGCGAAAATCCGGGAGAAGCTTTTGATGCACAATCAATATCGATAACAGTCCCAACTGAACAAGATTGCTATGCGATCCTTCCCATTATTTATGGATTATATCGGCCCATTGAGGGAAGCATAAAGAACTATATCGCGAATCCCAAGCCAAACACGTACCAAGGGATACATGTATGGCTTGCAGTTTCAGGCGCAGGGGTGCTAAGGGTCCAGATCAGGACGCCTGAAATGAACGATACAGCCGATCGAGGATTCTTAACTGTTTCGTCAGAAGATTGGTGGAAGCTTCAACCGACGTTTTTCAATCAATTATTACACATTTTGAATGAAAGAGGGCTCGATGTTAAAAAAATCATTAATGGAATCGGACAGGTTTCTTTTCGCATTAAAGTTTATACCCCGAGGATGAAGAGGCTCGAGCTTCCGTATGGCTCAACTGTGCTTGATTTTGCCTTCAGCGTGCATGGGGATATAGGGCTTTCCGCAATAAGCGCCAGAATAAATGGCGTAGACCGGCCGTTAGCTTGTCAACTCAAAGAAGGAGATGTTGTCAGAATTATCAAGGGTGCCGCGGATCCAACGCCTGAATGGTTCAGGTGGACGGCCTTGTCAGAAAGCCACAGGAAGCTTCGCTCATATTTTTCCAACCTCTTGGCTTTTAATAAGGCCCACGCGCGAAAACTGGCGGTTAAGGCGCTAAATGATATGCTTAAAGAAAAAGGGCTTCATCTGACGGCTGCGGGAATAATGAAAGACATTCCTTTAAGGAAAGCCTTATTTTCGGAATTAACAAATTCATTTAAAGATTTAGAAATAGCCAAACTTAATGACCTGTTTACCGCCATACTGCTTGGAAAACTTTCTCCGCTCGACGTCGCGCTCAAAATTGAAGAGTTATTCGCAAGATATATCCAAAAATTAAAAGCGAAAAAGAGAAAGCCGCTTGCATTAAAAATAACATTCAATTTCGCGGATAGGATAGGCCTCTATAGCGATATCTCGAAAGAAATAGGCGATGTTGGGATAAATATTGAAGCAAATAGCGCCAGATCTGTTAGAGGCAGGGGAAGAGGGACCGTAACAGTTTATGTTTACGCAGCTTTCCAGCAAAGACAATTATTTGATATCTTTTCGGGTTATACAAGAGGAGGGGGCGATCGGTTTAATATCAGAAAGGTTAGAGAAAATAAACCGCAAACCCCCAGTTAGCTCAATAAATTAACACAAGTTCCACAGCCCTCATTTCGATAGTACTTATAGAGGTGAGCTTCGATGGAAGCTATAAGATCGCTAATTACCGCAATGTTCATAATAGTGCTTTTTTCATGCTCTTATGCAACAATTAGAAGCTCTGTCGGCATAAAGGAGTTATATTCTGCGCCATCCTCGCAATCAAAACTTGTCTATCAAATCCCCATGGAAGTAAAGCTCCTGGATGTTTCAGAAGATACCAATTGGTATAAAGTATCAATAAAATTCAACATAGGACCGATGGAATTCAGGTATTCAGGCTGGACTAATATTCCCATAGGCACGATCCTGGCTGAAAGGGCCGAAAAAAATAAATTGGCCGCGCTTATTTCAAAATAATAAACTTTCCGCGTGAAATCGCGCGGTTTTCTTGGATTATTTGATACATATATGTTCCGTTTTCCAAATACCGCCCATAGTTGCTTCTGCCGTCCCAAGAGACCGAATTCATTCCGCCGAGGGCGCCATTTGAGCCGGATGCAAATTCCTTTTTACAAACCGCATTCCCCGCGAGATCGAATATGTAGAGCGCGGTGTTCTTTTGCGAATTAAGCCAGTACCAGAAATATGCGGCTCCGTCTTTTTCCGGGCTATACGGGCTTGGGCCAAAAATATATTGCGCGGCTTGCGCCGGAGAGAACGGGGTAAAAACGGTCAAATGAGTTGAATCAAAAGTAATTGAAGTATCGGTCGTTGATTTTTGCGTGATCCCGCTTTGGCTCCATTGGCTTCCTGTCCAATAATAAACTTTTGGAGATTTAACTCCGCTATATAATGGAAAAGTGATAGTTAGCGGCTTAACAAATACAGCAACATTTGAAGTGAGCGAAATAATCCTGCCTGCTTGCCACATTGATGCTGGCGGATCGCCTGGAAGGGTTGCAAGCTCGGAGATAGTGATAGTTACTTCATCTGATGCCGCCCCGTTCGGGACAGAAACAGTCACCCCAAGCGAGCTGTCAGAAAACTCGGATGTCCCGTTGTATGTCAATATTGTAAAACTGCTGGCCTTTGAGCCGCACGCCGCCCTTATAGTTCTCGTCCCGCCTTTTGACAGGATAATTTCCCCCGCCCAGATGCCATCATCGGTAAACTGTGATGCATCGATTGATTCCGGAGTTATTGTCCCAAGGTCTACTGATAACAAGGTAATATTATTTACTTCCGTCGTGATCGTGCCATCAGCTTTGCGGGCTTCGAATGTGGCAATAAACGGCAATTTTGCATCGGCAGACGCAGGGGCAATAAATGTAAAATTCTCCAATGCCTGCGGGCCGATCGTTGCGACAGTCGTTGCAAGGACAACATCTTTTTTGAATGCACTGTTCTTTGACGCGGCGGAGATGAAAATATTCTTTGTGATATTTTGCGTTACTTTTGCGCTGATCTCCATTCTCAATAGGGTCGATTTCGATGTCCCAAGTACCGCTGTGGAATAGCCGTCGCGAGTCGCCTGCGAAGTAATATTTGTTCCTTCAGAAGTCGCGTTATAATAATTAACTTCCCAGCTTGGATCCCCGGATGTCCCGGTAAATAGGAACGATTCGCCGGTTGAGCCGGTATTTGTCGCCCTTATAAAAAATGTTGCTTTTCTCCCTGCAATATCTGACTTCGACTTTGTTTGCATAAATCCTGAAGTATTGATGACGTTTGACCCTATATAATCAGATCCTGACGAAACAAGCCCGATTTCCAAATCCGGCCTGTACTCGACCGTAAGGGATTGGGGGCCCGCATTGCCTGCAAACTGCGAAGTGTTCAAGCTTGTATCGGTTTGGGCCGCGGTTATTCTTAAACCGCCTAAATTACTTGGGGCATACGCGGACCATTGCCCCAGGCTATCCGCCTCGGTTGAAGCGACCAAATATTTTCCTTCGCCCGCGGAATCGGCTTCGGGCGTTTCAACGCGAAATACGTCGATATAGGAATTAGCGTTTGACGTCCCCGAAATAAAAGTCCTGTTTGACTGGGAATATGCTTCCGATGTTAAAATGACCGGCGGCTGAACATTTTGGTTTGATGCGTTTGAAAGCTTGATGCCATCCCCATAATTTGAAAAAAACCTGTTCCTTGCGATCTTGTTGTATCGCGTAAGGGTCCCATCCAAAAATATACCGCCGGGAAAATTCACATTGCCGTTATTCGCAATAATATTCGATTCGACAGTTTGGCTATATGTCTCGTTCTCAAAAAATATGCCGTAATTGGCATTGCCCAATGCGGTTGAATCAGAAGTCCCCGTCCCTACCCTGTTCCCGATTATTTGGTTCGAGTTCGAGCTGTTCAAGTGTATTCCGTGCCTTCCGTTGCCGGATATAATATTTGACTCAAGGCTTGCCGCCCCGCCAATAATATTATAATTTCCGCCCTGAACATATATTCCGTCTAATATATTGGGCTTCGAGGTCTCTCCAGTTATTGACGCGCCGATAAAGCAATTTTTGACCCGATTATAATTGCTGAAATTTATCATGATCCCATAATTCAGGGAATTGTTGATCGCAAGGCCTTCAACTGTACAATAATTAACGGATTGGATCTTTATGATAGCTTCCAGGCTAGTTGTTGTTCCCTTTGTAAGCTCGATCTCGGGGCCATAAGGATTTGTATTCCCTTCATTTGATGTTTGGCTGCTGCCGTTAATATAGATCCCGTTGTGCAGCAATATTAATGGCTCTGTTAACGCGATCCTCCAGAAAGAAGCCTGCGCTTCGGTTGTAAACCCTGCTTCGCTTGATGGAATATTAAAAGCTACTTCAACCGTGCCAAATTCGGTATTCGCATTATTTATCGCCCATGGAAGGGATCCCGGGGCCAAAACAGATGAGGAGCAATTTGTAACTGTGTAGGTAACAGCAAAAGATGGGCAAATAAGCACAAGAAAAAGGAGAAAGCTCAGGGTTGCTTTTTTCATTCACTGGTATTATAAGGCGAGCCTATTAAAGAGTCAAAGCAAGAATATATTAATTAGCTTCAAGGGTTAGCAATTTACCTGTCTGCGTCCATGTGCCCGAATTTCCGGCCTCGAATGTTACAGGCAATGAAGTTGCGATGGCTGTTGGGTCTCCGGAAGATGGGCCTTGCCCGGATAAATAATATGTCCTTGCTTCTAATGTAGTAAATGTAAAAGCAAAAGTTGTTACTGCTCCCCAAGAGCCCGACTCAGAAGACACTGGGGAGACCCCGGGTGCCGGAACTGTAGAATATATTCCGATAAGATATGTGCCTGCAACAGAAGTTCCTTTCTTTAAAGTACCTGACACAGAATACAAAATCGTTGTTGATGTTGTCGAGGTGCTTGTAGATGTGGTGGTAGTCGTCGTAGTCGTTGTTGTTGTCGTCGTAGTCGTTGTTGTTGTCGTCGTAGTCGTTGTTGTTGTCGTCGTAGTCGTTGCTGAACCTGCTAAAGTTGTAGTGGTTGTTGAAGTTGTGGTTGTTGTGTCCGTAGTATAATCTACGTTCACTCCCCCGCACCCGAAAAGCCCAGCGATCCCGGAAAACAACACGAGAACCAATACGATCAACATTATTAAGTTTTTCATCTTTGCCCCACTATTTCTTTATTATTACCAAATAATTTTTGTTTGTCAAGTAAAATTTTGTTAAAAGCTTGCCGCTTCCAGGGTTATCTTCTTTCCGGTCTGCGTCCATGTGCCCGAATTTCCTGCTTCTCCTTGCTCCTCCCTCCCAATCCCTGTTATAATGGACCCATGCGCGAGGAACTAAAGAAACTATTATTTGAAGTTGAAGCGGTAAAAACCGGCGAATTCACGCTATCTTCAGGCAAGAAAAGCAACATATATATTGACTGCAGGAAGATCACCCTTCATCCAAAAGGCGCGAGATTGATAGCAAAGATAATACTTGAAAAGATCAAAGGCTTGAAAGTAGACGCGATCGGCGGCCTAACCTTGGGAGCCGACCCGATCACTTCATCGGTCGTAGCTCTAAGCGATATTCCAGGATTTATTGTAAGGAAAAAAGAAAAAGAGCACGGCACAAAAAAAAGAGTGGAAGGCATAATTGCCCCTAATTATAATGTTGTTATAGTCGAAGATGTTGCAACGACGGGAGGCTCCGCGCTTGAGGCGATAAAAGCCGTAAAAGAGCTTGGGGTAAAAGTCATTAAAGTAATTTCTGTCGTCGACCGCGAAGAAGGCTCCACGGAAGCGCTAAAAGATTACGATTTTGACCCGATATTCAAAATATCTGATCTTCTATCCTAGAAACGTGCTTTCCCCTGTTTGCATGGGACCGAACAAGAAAAAGCTTTTATCGTAAAGTAGTCGAATTGCCTTTTTAAACAACCTCAAATATATCTTGACTTTCTTGGACGAGAATGCTATTGTATGTCTACTAAGAAGGACAATATTGAGACCGGTTAAGAAGTGAATATTTTCCGAAGGGATTTTTAAAACGATCGATTTTTTGAGTAGTTTCGATAACGGTAGAATCAGCTCCGCCCAAGCAATCTTTGAGAAAGCCCTTTTCTTGGGCATAGAGGACGATTTTATGGAAAGCTTTGTCGAATAAGCCTTTTTCAACCAGCATATTTCTGAAGACCACAATGGTAGAGCGA
>JACRPL010000020.1 GCA_016223245.1 Candidatus Saganbacteria bacterium
AATGGAAATTGCCGGCGGTTGTTGAGAAATTTTAAGGATCCGTCCATCTCTCCAGCCGTCTTACAGATCTTCACGGCTTAAAAAGCGTCTCTTCCCTCAGATTTTTCATGGAACCGCGACTTCAGTCGCAGGTTCCATTCCCATATCGGGTTTTGGGTTCAATGGTTTTCGTTGTACGATTGAGCGGCTCGAAACGGTTCCCGTAATACGTTCGACGATTCTAGTCGCGCAACCGCAACCGATCAAGATTTTATGATATAATTCATAAATATGGAAATCCTTGCTATTTTTCTATCAGTTATCACCTTATTTGCGGTCGGTTTTATACTAATAAAACTCAATTCTCCGAAAGTTGAACAGCCGCAAAACGAAAAATCCTTGGACCTTTTGCACAAGCAGCTGGAAGAGATGCGAGGCTCCATCACAAAATTATATTCCGACAACCAAAATATCCTCCAAAAGGTAAACACCGATCTTACACAAACGCTTCAAAATGTCGACAAAAACGTAAACACGCGCCTCGATAACGCCGCAAAAGTAATAAATGACGTGAACCGCAAGCTAGGCGAGGTACATGAAACGACAAAACAAGTCCAGGAATTAAGCAAGGATATTTCATCGCTTCAAGAGATACTGCGAGCCCCCAAAATAAGGGGCGGCATGGGCGAATTGTTCCTAAGCGATCTTCTAAGCCAAGTTCTCCCGCCTTCCAGATATCAACTGCAATACAAATTCAAAAGCCGAGAAGCGGTCGACGCTGTTATTATGCTAAAAGACCTGCTGATCCCGATCGATTCAAAGTTCCCGTTAGAAAACTTCAAAAAAATAGTTGAGTCGCAAAATGATGCCGATAAATTATCGGCAAAAAAACAATTTGTCCGCGATGTTAAAAAACACGTAGATGCAATACATGGCAAATACATCCTGCCCGACGAAGGGACATCCGACTTTGCATTGATGTATATACCGGCCGAGAATGTTTACTATGAAATTATCGTTAAGGACGAGAATCTCGACGACGAAAAGAGCTTGTTCAAATATGCGATGGAGAACAAGATCTTCCCGGTTTCTCCTAATTCATTCTATGGATATCTGCAGACGATACTTTTTGGATTAAGAGGAATGCAGATCGAAGAGAGAGCGCAGGAAATATTACAGAACATTTCACAGCTTGAAGGCGATTTTGCCAGGATCACCGATGATTTTGTAAAGATGGGAACACACTTGAAGAACTTGTCTGTTAGCTACGAATCGACCGAAAAGAGGATCGGGAAGTTTGAGACAAAGCTTTCTTCTCTAGAAGATAAACAAGAACCGCGAGCCGTGCCTACCGGCAGGCAGGGTTTACTCGCAGATTAGTTCACACAGCTGAACTCGGACATATCTCATTGTACGGACAATAACCGCATTTCATCGCAGCAGGCGCCGCCCTATAGTCGGCCGAGCGTATCGAATCCCCCACTATCTTTATCTTCTCCCAAGTTTTATCTAAGTCTTTTTGCGTCTTTTCAACATATCCTATAATTCCATTTTCTAGAAAGTGTAATTGAACAGAGTCAGGAATGCGGCCAAACATTTCTTGCCATGCTATCGCATAAATAGACAGCTGTATGCTTTCTTTAGCTCGCTTATCCGCATCTTCTTGCGTTTTAACTTCGGTCGATTTAAAATCAACGATATAAGTTTTTTCTGATTTCGGATTTCTGATTTCGGATTTTAAAACAAGATCCCAGCGTCCTTTGATCTGTATTCGATCTCTTATTATTTTAAATTCTTCTTCAACAAATTTAACATCGGCCTTAGATCTCTTCTGATCTTTGAAGAACCGTGTAAGAGCATCTTTCCCGCCCGCAAGCCTCGCCTCTTCATGCTGTCTTGATATAAAGCCCTCGGAGCTCCAATTATTCAAGAAAACATCAATTAGACCTTTCTCGGAGAACTTTTGGGAATTCAATTTCGAAGAATAATATG
>JACRPL010000021.1 GCA_016223245.1 Candidatus Saganbacteria bacterium
CCTTCTCGTGTGTGATGACACGACTTTTGAGTATTTGCTGTATCTTTTTAGCATATTCTTCGCTGATATACCCTATTTTAATAAACTGAGGGGGGTCACCATGTCCGTAGAACTTCCTAAAATAGTGACCAAGAAAGTGAAATTTTTCAAAATACCTTCCGATAAGAATCTGGCAGAGATTTTAGAAATCCGATATGAAAGTTTTCATGTCGGATTTTTTGTTTTAGGAGGCATAATGATATCATCATCAGCGCTATCGCCGCGAGTATATCGCATGCGAGCTTTTGTTAAAGATGGCCAAGGCGGCAATTTAGCGGGGGTTGTCTGCGTAAAACCGAACTTCCCGGAAGCCAGGATGCAAAGCATTGCCCGTGAGATCGGGTATTCTAAAACTGCTTTTGTTATGCCTTCCGATAAGGCGGATTTCCGTTTGCGATTTTTTACTCCTACGACAGAAGAGCCGTCTTGCGGCCACGCGACAATTGCCGCATTCGAATTTCTTCGCCTTCAAGGAGCAATTGGTCCCGGGAATTATACTGCAGAAACAATGAACGGCGTTTCAGAAGTTGAAGTTAAAGGCGGCGGGAATGTTTTTATGCGCCAGTTCAACCCAAAATTTTATTCTCACGTCGGCTGGGATAAGTTGTTCCCATGCTTTAGAGGCTTAGAGAGATGGGAAGCCGAACAAAAGCTGCGGCCACAGCTTGTATCAACGGGATTGATCGACGTGCTTATGCGTGTTAATTCTTTGGAAACTCTGCTGCAAATGTTGCCGGATCCGGCGCGCATTGTTGAACTATGCACATGGCTTGCCGAAAATGACCCTCTTATCATGGCCAAAAGGGCTATTGATCCAAATGTCCATGTAACAGGGATACATGCGTTTTCTATTGATACATTCACGGGCGCAACCGCGCATTGCCGTAATTTTGCTCCGGGAGACGGGATAGACGAAGAACCGGCAACAGGGACTTCAAATGGCGCTTTAAGCGCGTATTTGTTTCATCATGGAGCAATAGGCTCTGTTCAAGCTCGATCATTGAGGTTTGAGCAAGGATATTGTATGAAAAGCCCTTCGGAAATTTTGGCGCGGTTGGAAACCAAACATAATTCGATCGATCGGGTTTGGGTTGGCGGCCAAGCGATAGTTTTAAAATAATTTTAAAGATATAAAAGATATATAGGAGAATAAAATGGCAATAAGAACGGAATTCCCAAAGACATGGAGCTCTCAAATGGTTGGAAGACATGCAAAACTAGAGGGCCTTCAGCAAAAGAGGATCAACCCTTACAGCTCGACTAGATTTGATCGCACGCATACAAATTTAGATATCCATCGAATATGCGGAAATTTGTCTGCCGATGCAGACTTCCCTTCCGGCGTCAAATTAAGCGGAAGGATCATGACCATCAGGGATATG
Organism: Candidatus Saganbacteria bacterium; assembly: GCA_016223245.1. Lineage (NCBI taxonomy): Bacteria > Bacillati > Candidatus Saganbacteria bacterium. The sequence continues at coordinate 1,422 of JACRPL010000021.1, forward strand.
GGAAAAATAATTTTTGCGCATATTGAAGATGAATCGGGAAAGATCCAGGTCGCGCTTTTTAAAAATGAGATCGGGGATGAAAAATATAAAACTTTTGTTGATTGTTTGGAAAGAGGGGATATTGTTGGATTTTCCGGGAATATGTTCAAAACAAGAGCCGGTGAAATAACACTTAGAGTCGCCGACTTCGAGGTCTTATGTAAATCGTTAAGGCCGCTTCCGGAAAAATTTCACGGCTTAAAAGATGAAGATGTAAGGCAAAGGCAAAGATATTTGGATCTGGCTTCAAATTCTGATGTCAGGGGTACTTTCAGAAAACGAAGCCAAGTTGTTTGGGGAATGCGGCAGTTTTTGCATGGGATGGGTTTTATGGAAGTTGAAACCCCGATTCTCCAAGAGATCCACGGCGGGGCGGCGGCGCGTCCTTTCAAAACCCATAGCAATGCACTCGATATGGATTTGTTTTTGCGGATCGCGACCGAACTTCATTTAAAGCGCCTGATCGTCGGCGGGTTTGAAGGGGTTTTTGAGATCGGCCGGATCTTTAGGAATGAAGGGATAGACAAAAGGCATAATCCAGAATTTACAAGCATGGAATTATATTGGGCTTATCACAATTTGGCCGATATGATGGCTATTACCGAAAATTGCGCGGCGCATATTATTAGGGCAATTCATGGCAAGCATCAAATAAATTACCAGGGAACGGAATTGGATTTCACTCCACCATGGAAAAGAATGACGATGGAAGAATCGCTTGAACAAGTCGGCGGGGTAAATGTATTCGGGGCAAGCGTTGATAGGCTTAGGGAAATAGCGATAGAAAGAGGCGTCCATTTTGAGGATTCAATGGGGAGAGGATGGCTTGTAACAACCTTATTTGAAGAACTTGTCGAGAAAAGGATAGTACAGCCTACATTTATATACAGGTATCCTGTCGAGACGACGCCTCTTGCAAAAAGATCACCGGATGATCCTGCTTTCTGCGAACGCTTTGAAGCATATGCCATGGGTATGGAACTTGCGAACGCTTATTCGGAATTAAATGACCCTGTCGACCAAAGGGCGCGCTTTGAAGAACAAGCGAAAGCTTTAGAAGGCGGCAATGAAGAGGCCCAGCCGTTCGATGAAGATTTTCTTCAAGCGATAGAAGTCGGCATGCCGCCGACGGGAGGATTAGGCATCGGAATAGATAGGCTTGCAATGCTCGCAACCGATTCGCCGTCGATCAGGGAAGTTATACTCTTCCCGACGATGAAAAGCATTAAATGATGCATAAATTGGGCCTTATGCGCCCGCTGATGCACGCATTAGAAGTTCGAACGCCTATTACTCCTGCCGACATGGGGGATATGATCAAGAAAAGCGGCTTGCATTTTCTTGTACAGCGTTCTCCTTTCCGCGTATTTCAAACCAGAGAATTTAAACAAGCGGGAGCGGAGATTGTCACTGAATTGGGGAAAAAAGCAAGGGTTGTTTTTAATGTAAAGCAAATTCCGCCTGATTTTCTGTTTTCCGGCATGGTAGGCGTAAATTTTTCCCATGTAACCAAAGGGCAACCGGAAAATATGGAATACCTTGACGCTGCAATGCGAAAGGGGTCTTCCATTTGTGACATTGAATATATTGTAGATCCTAATAGCGAGAAACGCCTGGTAGCCTTTGGCCGTTTTGCGGGAATGGTCGGCATGATCGATACCTTGCATGTTCTAGGAAAAAGACTTGATGAGGAAGAAGGGATTTCGACTCCTTTTGCAAAATTAATGAGACCCCATCAATATTCAAATTTGGCGGCTATTAAAGAACACTTAAAGCAAATAGGAGATGAGATCAGGGCAAACGGGCTTCCGGATACCTTGATGCCGTTAATTATTGGTTTTACGGGGGGCTCCGGAAGATGCGCATGCGGAGCATTGGAAATTTTCAACGCGCTTAATCCCGCAATGCTTCGGCCGCGGGATATTTTGACTCCGGGATTTGTCAGCGCCCTTCCGCGGAACACGATTTATGGAATAAGCCTTGAAAGGGTCGGGGAGGATGGAAGATATGTTCGCACAGACGGCAGGCCCTCATTAATAGAGGATCTTGATGCAGATCCTATGGCTTATGAAAGTACTCTCCCTAGATACCTTGATTTATTCACGGTACTGGTTCATTCGGCCCCTTGGAACTCGGGACAACCAGTGCTTGTTTCAAATGGGGCTTTAAGCTCGAGGAAAACCAACACTTTAAGGGCCATTGGAGATGTCAGCTGCGATATTTGGCCGAAGGGCCCGATGGAGTGTACGCCTATAGGCACCAAACCCCAGGATCCATTTATCGTATATAATCCGCAAGATGGTTCATATCAAATGGGTTTCAGGGGGAAAGGTATAGTGGTAAATGCATGTGAAACTATGCCCTGCTTGCTGCCCTATGATGCGTCTGTATCGGTAAGCGAAATGCTTAAACCTTTTATTCCAGCGTTCGCCAATGCAAGCCTTGATGGGCAGATCGAAGGAAGCAACCTGCCGATCGAGCTGCAAAAGGCTTTTATTGTTTGGAATGGACAAATTTCTGCAGGATTCGGACAAGATTATTATCCAGAAATGCACAGAATGCTTGGTCTTTATAGAAGCATTTATAGTGAAGGGTTCTTTCGAATAAGGGAGGTCTTGGCGGCAGTTCCCGCGGTAAGCAGTATTTACGATCAATTATTTGATCCCGTTTCGGAACAACTTGTACGTTTTAAACCAGAGGAAATTAATAATGATTTTTGCTGTTGAGCTTCCAAGGATATTTTCTAGAGTTGCCGCAAAAAGGGTGGAAGCAAGGGACCCGGCGAAGCTTGCTATAGGCCTTATAAAAAGATTCGGGGCAGTATATATAACCGGAGAGATATTCGGAGCGGTTACCAGGGATTTTGGATTATGCCATGAAAATAATTCCGGACGCGGAAAAACAAAGTGGCTTACAGATAATCTTCCAAAGTTTGATTCAGTATTTGGAAAAAGCTTATTTATCGATCTTGAAGAAGTGGTTCATAATGGTTCAACTTTGCCCAGTATCGGCGAAAAGATCGAGGTAGGATTGAGGAATGCATTGGCGGAGATCAATGGCTGCGGCGATGACATAAAAACAATCGCAATAGATGAATTCCATTGGACGGTTCCGCCATTGGAAGTGGTTAAGTTGCCGGCTTCTTGCGCAAAGCTCCAAATGGATATTTTACATGCATTAGATGCCCAAAGATCAAAAGGTAAAAAGTTAGTATTTGTAAGTTGGCTTCATCCAAAGGATATTTCTTTCGCTCCGCATCTTTTAAGAACAGGTTTGGCCGATAATATCCCGATAATTGAATTCGAGTGTTCGCAAGAAGTTGACGGGTAGAAACTCTCAAGTGTAGAGAGAAAATAAAAAGGGGGAATAAAAATGTTGAGACCAAATGCGGTACGACCGGCAGGAAGCTTTGATAAAGCGATAAAATTAGGCGGAGCTGTTTATAGAGGCATTCAAGGTGTTGGGGTGTTCGCACAAAATACAGGAAGGATCGCGCTTAAAGATACAAAGTTCGAAAGAGGGTTTACCGATAGAACGGAAGCGATCTATTTAAAATGGCGGACGGCTGTTGAAACGGCAAATTCTTTTGACGGTATAGCCCCTTATAAAAACCTTAAGGGTTTCAAGGATGTTACTCTGACGCAATGGCTGGATTGGAAATGGCAAGTAAAAAATTCTTTCAAAAACCCCGTTGATCTTCTTAAAGCTCTTGGTGTTGAATTTGAGCAATCGCAGTGGGATGATATTTCTAAAGCTTTCAAGGATTCACAGGCACGGTTTGGCATTAATACTTTTGAAATGCGCGTAACTCCCTCCTACGCTTCAATGATCAAAGCCAGGGATATCGATTCTGCGGCCCTCGCCGAGTTAAAAGATCCAAAGAATTGGAAAAATCCAACGCTTTGGGCAAGATTTATAGATCCGATATTTAACCAGGCATTTATGCATCCCGCAGAATTGGTCAGGGATGAATTTGAAAATGCCGATCCCCTGCATGAGGACGCTATGAAAGTTGCTAAAAGCACAACCCGTCGCTATCCAAACAGGGTACTGCTTGAAATTACAGAAACATGCGGGATGTATTGCAGGCATTGCACAAGAAGGCGAAAAGTTTCAACCGAAAGCTTGAGCTGGGATGACATCAAGCAAGGGATCGATTACGTTCGCAGTAATCCAGAAGTCAGGGACGTCCTGCTTTCAGGGGGAGATGCCTTTTTGGTTAACGATAAATTATTGGATAGGATACTGACCGAACTGGAATCAATCCCTCATGTTCAGATAATAAGATTTGGAACCCGTACTCCTGTTGTTCTTCCTCAAAGAATAACACCTGCTCTGGTTTCGATGTTAAAGACCCATCAAGCCAAAAAAGCACTATGGTTGAACACTCATTTCAACCATCCGAGAGAACTTGAAAATCCAGAATCAAGGAGAGCCTTGGCGCTTCTTGCCGATGCTGGAATTCCTATGGGCAACCAATCGGTATTGCTTGAAGGTGTAAATAATAGTCCAAAAATTATGATGGACCTGGTACATGGTTTACTTCAAAATCGTGTGAGACCGTATTATATTTATATTAACGACCTTTCTGAAGGAATCGCACATTTTAGGACAAGTGTATCGGATGGATTAAAAATAATGCTTGCTTTGCGAGGATTCACGACCGGATTTGCAGTGCCAACATTTTTGATCGATGCCCCGGGTGGTGGAGGTAAAATTCCTCTTGCTCCTCAATATGTTGCAGGATTTTCTCCGGATGGCAAATATATTTTACTTAAGAATTATGAGACATTTGATGATTCTAATCTCGAGGGAGCGGCAGTTTTTAAATATCCGGTCAAAGGACCTGAAGATATTGCCGCGGTAAAAGCATTATTGAGAATGCCATCATGATGGATTACTTTAGCACAGGAAGGGTCGTTGCCCCAAAAGGAGCTATGCTTTTTAGTGCGAGAAAACTTGATCCAAAGCTTCCTATTAGGCCTTCGGAGGCATTGATCTCCGGTAGATTGACCTTAAATATTGATTCTGCAAGCTTTCATCAAATTTCTGATGTGTGCCATGGCGATCCAGCAATGATAGGCGATCATATTGCGAAAATATCCGCTAGAAAAGGTAAAATGCACAATCCGAAAACAAATTCGGGCGGCGTTGTGATGGGTACCATTACAGAAATGGGAAAATATTTTCCTGTGTCTAAGTTTGGATTTGGTGTGGGAGATAGGATCTGTACTCTCGTTTCGCTAACGGTTACTCCTCTGCAGATCGATAAGATAGTTGATGTCCGCCCCGAAACGGAACAGATAGATATCGATGGCCATGCAATTTTGCCGGCTAGCGGTCTAGCAGCTAAAATGCCGTCCGATTTTCCAGAACCTCTTGCTTTGGCCGCTTTTGATATTGCTGGAGCACCTTCATATGTTGAAAAATATGTTAAACCCGGGCAAAGAGTCTTTGTGATCGGCGGTGGTGGAAAATCCGGAGCATTTACTCTGTGCCAAGCCAGAAAAAATTTAGGCAAGACCGGATCATTGATAGGTCTTGATATATCGGATCAGGCAGTCGATAGGATGAAAACTTTAGGCTTTGCCGACTATGTTGTTAAGGGAAGCGCTTTGGAGCCACTTGCAACTCTTGAAACAATATCCAGCATAACCGGCGGGAAAATGGCTGATCTTGTTATAAATGTATCAAGCAGGCCAGGCACGGAAATGGCTTCAATATTGTCCGTTAGGGACGGCGGCCAAATAATATTTTTCGGGATGGCAACATCTTTTCAAGGCGCGGCTCTTGGAGCCGAAGGGGTCGGCAAATATGCCGAATTGATCATGGGGACAGGCTATCTTCCTGGACATGCAGATCTAACGCTTGAACTTATGCGGCATTTTCCTAATATGCTCGATATGCTGGGGAATATTTTTGTAGAGAGAAATCCAAATTATTTGCCGGCGTCATCTGCGCAATATGTTGAAGCTCAAGGGGGCCCGTTCTCTGTTTGGCAAAAAGTTTTATAAGATAAGGAGAAGATCATGCAAACTCATCCTACGGTTTTGAGGGGCCCAGTTTCCCAAGCTTCATTTCGTGAGGCAATGGCTCGCGTTCCTCAAGTTAGGGTGGACCAAGGCAAGGGCTAATCAGAACCGCACGGTCAACAGCTGCGAATATTGCCGGTTCAATCTTTAACGATTGCGTAGTTGGAAGGACAACTGTAGCAATTGAAAGGGCTACCCTAACACTTATGGGTGTTGACGGGGCAAAGTTTTATGTGCCTCACACAAAAGCAATAGTCGATGCGGCAATGCGTGAAGGAAAAGAGAAACTTTCTGGCGGGATTTTTCGTCCATTTGTTAATGCGATGATTGCAAAAGGATTTGAAGATGTCCAAATGTTTGCGGATAGCCTTGTAAGCGGTGAAAATGTTTCGGATGTGACGGCCGTTCCTTCTCAAGATGAAGCAAAGGTTCTTGCGCTTATGGACCGGATAACGAGTGATGCAATGTCTCGTTTGGATGGCGCGATTGCCCTAAGAGCAAAAAATCGCAGCGAATTGGGAGTAGGCGAGCCGCCATTATTATATTTGATCGTTGCTACCGGTGAAATAAAAGACGATGCCCGTCAAGCAAGGGTTGTTGCAAGAGAAGGCGCCGATGTAATAGCTGTCATTAGACATTCCGGACAAAGTTTGCTTGACCATTTTCCAGTAGGCATGATCGGCGGCGGCGAAGGCGGAACTTACGCCACTCGCGCAAATATGCGGCATTTGAGGGAAGAATTGGATGATGTTGGGCTTGAGCTTGGCCGTTATATACAGCAGACAAATTATGCATCAGGCATGGCAATGCCGGAAGTTGCGGCTGTTGCCGTGCAAGAGCGCTTGGATATGCTGCTTTGTGATTCGATGTATGGGATACTTTTTAGGGATATCAATCCGTACCGCACTTTCTTGGACCAGCATTATTCAAGAATGCTTTGCGCTTATGCGGGAATAACGATAAACACCGGCGAAGATAATTATCTAACAAACGCCGATGCCGTTGCATTTGCGCATACGGTTTACGCGTCCAATTTTATGAACGAACAGCTTGCGCTTTTGGCCCATTTACCTCCATATTTAATGGGATTAGGGCATGCTTACGAGATAGATCCGAAAGTTGAAAATCATTATTTGCTTCAATTGTCGGAAGCGCTTCTTTCGCGCCAACTATTCCCTGACCATCCGTTAAAATATATGCCTCCGACCAAACATATCGGAGCCGATATGTTATTTGCGCATGTCCACAACGTTGGATTTAATAAAGTCGCATGGTTGACCGCGCAAACGATATTGCTTTTAGGGATAATGTCGGAAGGCGTCAGAACTCCTCATCTTGAAGAACGGCTTGATTCTATTCGCAGCGCGAGATTAGCTTTTAATGGAGCTCACGATGAGGGTTCTGTTATCAGGACCGATGGAACTATTTTGGAAACACGGGCACAAGAAGTATTGGCAAATACTGTTCGATTTCTTGCGGAAGTTGAACGCGATGGGATCCTGCCTTCAATTGAGGCAGGCAAGTTTGCGGAAATGAGACGTTCACTAACAGGCGGCCATGGTTACGATGGCGTTATCACTAGATCTGCCAGTTACGAGAACCCAATATTTGCAACGATCGAAGAGAGGTTGATAAAATGAATGTAAGGTCCGCAAGATTTTACGCGGCTCGATCCGGGGACAATCTAATGTATGTTAGAGGTAATGTTGATACTGTGCCCAGAGCTAATTGGCGAATGGCTGTAAGTACGTTGGAAAGTTTAAGGCTGCAAAGGGATGTTTCTGAAGGTCTGAAGATCGATTTAGTATCCAGGGGACTCAATTTACATCGCCAGCCGCATGTTTCGCCTGAAGCCTTTGAATCGGCTATTGTCAAAACGATCGGAGAGCTGGATTATAGGCCGAAGTTTGCGAAAAATGATATTAGAAAATTGCTTAAATTAGCGGACGATCTCTATATTCATAAGGAACAAGTGAGAATGGCTATCGAAGATCTGGTTGCAAGCAAAGGAGCAAAAGTCTTTAGAGTAGAGGATTTGAGATTATCGCCTGAAGGACTTCATACTTTTTCCGCCCTTGTTGTTATGGAAGGGGAAGCCGACCTTTACGCGCATAAATTAAGGATCCCACTATTTCCTGTTCTTGAGAAGCCTGAAATTCGTGCCCATATTCGTGAAATATTAGCGGCCGGAACAACATCAGATAAAAAGCCAGTTTGGGAACCGCTTATAGTTGTGGGTGGAGCTTTAGAGGATGATGCCCATACCGTTGGGATCGACGCAATAATGCAGGCAAAGGGGATACATGGATATAAAGGTATGGAAGCTTTAAATGTGGTTGGCGATGCCCGATATATTGAACCGACGAATCTTCTTGCCCAGGTTTCTTGTGAAAGGCTTGTAGAAGAAGCTATTTCAAGGAAAGCACATATGATATTGGTTTCAAGAATATTAGTTGAAGGGAATCTTTATCTTAGGCATATGGAAAAATTAAATAGCTTGGTTAAAGATGCAAAAGCAAGAGGCAGGCTTAGCCAGGATACGGTTATAATTGTCGGCGGGCCGCGGTTAGATGAATTACAAAAAGTTTACGGAAAGGGCGGCTATGACCAAATTGCAGCGGTTTTCGGACGTGAGGCCAATGCGGACGAAGTATTAAGTTTTTGGGTTGATATGAAAAACAGGCAGGAAGAAGAAATAAGAAGAGCTAGTGCTTATACATTGGATAGTGCTCAACAAACAGCTGAAGTACATGTGCGCGTACTTACCGAAAATGCCGACAAATAAAAGCTAACCTGGCGGTTAGTTATTTTATCGCTTGAACTATCGCTTCTCCAAAAGCTTTGGCATTGACAAATGATCTCCTGTAGGGTATATTATTTATAGTTATATGAAATACCCCAATAAAGGTGGAATATATAAATGAAAATAAAAACACTATCTGAAAAGGAGATCGAGTTGCTGGCACGGCTTGAATATGAGGGAAAAGAGGTCTATACCCGCAAAGAAATAACTTCCTTCTGTAAAAATAAGCGAATGGCAAGCTATTTAATAAAGAAGCTATTAGAGAAAAGAAGGATTAAAAAGATCATTAAAAACATTTACATCCTGATCCCAATGAAGGCGCCCCATGGAAGATGGGCTGTTAATGAATATCTTATAGCAAAAGCCCTGGCTAGAAATGCTAATTATTATATCGGATATGCTCCTGTTTTTAATTCCTATGGCTTTACAGATCAAATGGCCCAGACGATCTATATAGTTAATGATAAATACTCATCGATGAAAACTATCTTCGGAATTAGATATAAACTAATGAAAGTGCTGCCAAACCGGCTTTATGGGCTGGAGAAACGCAAGATAGGGAAAGAAGAAGTTGCGTTTTCTATAAAGGAAAGGGCAATGATCGATGTCTTTGAGTTTTATAGCGCCAAAAAAGCCTATCAGATATTAAAAGATCAATTTAATACGATCGATAAGGATATATTTATTGATTATTTATCTAAATATCCAGTCCAGATCATTCGTAGGCGGATCGGCTATTTTATGGGCCAATTAGGCGCAAATAAAAAAATGTTGAATAAAATAAACATCGGGAAAAAAGGCTATTCTCCGCTTTTTGATAATTGTCCGAAAAAAGGAAGGATAAACAGCAAATGGAGGATCATTATCAATGGATAAGGATGAACTATCAAAAATATTGCATGCCATAACCCATGAACACAATTTCAGGATGGAGATATTGGAAAAGGATTATTATTTAACGGTCATTTTAAATAACTTGCACGACCGTTTGAGCGATAAGCTTGTATTCAAAGGCGGAACCCTCTTGAATAAGGTCCATCTGAACTATCATCGCTTAAGCGAAGACCTGGATTTTAGCTATTATGGGGAAGAAGATTTGACCAAGCGTTCAAATCGGTCGGCCGCTATCGCCCCTATAAAAGAAAAAATGCCGGGATTTTTAAGCTCTCTGGATTTAAGGAGCGACAAGCCAAAAGGGGAAGGATTCAACAGCTCCAAACAATACGTATTTAATGCCTTTTATCCTTCTGTTATAACAAATAAGGAGGGAAACATAAAAATTGAGATATCTCTAAGGCAAAAGCCGTACGATCGGCCTGCCTATAATGTGGTCCACCACTTTTATAAAGACCCTTTTACCGGCCGAAACCTGATCCCCGAAAACAAAATATTGTCGCTTTCTTTGGATGAAGCGGTCGCGGAAAAACTAAAAGCCGCGATCACCAGGAAAGACCCTGTAATACGCGATTATTACGATCTGTGGCATATAGCTGAAGCCGGATTCGATTTCCACAAACGCCATTTTTTGGAACTATTCAAAAAGAAACTCAAAGACGAGGATCATCATGGCGACTTTAAGGATAAGTTTGGCTTGAGCGAAAATAAGCTTGATTTACTAACTCGACAGGTTGAAACAGATCTAATACCTGTTATTAGAATTGATGAAGTGTTTGACCTTAATAAAGTGTTTAGCCGCTTTAATAAAATATTAGGAGCAATAAACTATTGAATTTCAAGTTTCCCCACAACCGCCTCTCCCCACGCTTTCGCGCTTTGAGGGCCGTCTGCAGTAATAATATTCCCATCGATCTCGACTGGCTTTCCTCGAAATTCCGCTCCTGAACTTTTGAGCAACTCAACTTCCGACGGGGTGATGGTCGCTTTTTTCCCTTTTAAGAGACCAGCGTGAGCCAATATTCCAGGAGCCGCGCATATGGCCGCAAGCAATTTATTCTCTGAAATTGTTTCTTTTGCGATCCTTAAGGCATCCGGATCATCGTAAAAGTCGTATGATCCCGGACCGCCAATGAACACTACCGCATCATAATCTTTTGGATGAACATCTGTTAATTTGATATCAGCGTGAGTTTTCATGCCCAATTTTCCTGAAGCCGGTCCAATATTTGTCGATGCAGTTACCGTTTTGATCCCCGCTTTTTCCAGAATTTCTTTAGGTTCGATATATTCCTCGTCGCGGAACATGTTTTGGGCGATTATTAGCACTGCTTTTTTCATGATCGGTCAGCTTCCTCCTTGTATTTAAAAAGCCTGATGATATCTTTATGGGAAATGATGCCGACAAGTTTCTCGTCTTCTACGACCAATAATCTTCCGATGTCATTGTGGGCAAGCTCTGTCAGCGCTTCCTCGATAGCTTTTTCCTCGTTAATTATCATATTGCTTTCAAGTTTAATTAAAATATCATTAACGGTCTTATTGTCCCATTCTTCCTTAGGGACATCTTTCGTGTCATGGAATGTCACGATCCCAAGCAATGCCCCGTCTTTTATGACAGGAAAACAATTGTGCCTGTACTTGAAAAAATAAGTATCTATCAGGTTTTTTATGGAAATACCGGATGGAACGGATATGACATTGGCAGACATTATATCCTTGACTTTTATTCCGCTGAAAGCCCTTTTCATTACAAGGGACCTGTAGCTTAGGTCGGCCGCTTCAAGCAGAAAAAATCCCAAGAATATGAACCAAACGCCCGAAACAATGCTTCCCGTTATTAAACCCAAGAAACCTAGGCCCATAAGCAATGACGCGAATATTTTTCCAAGCCCCGCCGCGATCCTTGTGGCCTTTTTTTGGCTTTTTAAAAAATGCCAGAGAACAGCGCGGAAGACTCTTCCACCGTCAAGAGGGAAGGCCGGAACGATATTGAAAATAGCTATTGCAATATTGAAAAACGATAAATAATCGGTTATAGCTATAGCGACCGGCACAAATGACAGGAATTTAAAAACGTATGACAACAATAAAAAGAACAAGGAGAGGGCAATGCTCATAAGCGGCCCCGCTATCGCCATTTTGAATTCAACTTTTGGCGATTGGGGCTCTTTTTCCATGTGCGCAACGCCTCCAAATACAAATAAAGTGATCCCGGCGATCGGAAGCTCGTTCGTTCTTGCGACTACGGAATGTGAGAGCTCGTGCAGAATAAGGCAAATAAAGAGAAGGAGGGCGGAAACTATCCCCATCAGCAAGTATATTATGGAAGGCATCCCGGGAAGCTCCATTGGGAAATAACCGAATGATAGGGTGTATACAACTAGGCCAAGGATAATGAACCAGCTTATATTTATTTCCAAAGGAATGCCGAGGACCGAGAAAAGTTTGAAGGACCGCCTCATCTTGCGGCATCCCAAATGTTGTAAAGCCAAAAAAGGACCGTAAAAATAATGGTTATCCCAAAGACTATCACAAATAGCCCGCCCGATATCCCAAGCGTGAAATATAAGATCAAGGGGACGCCGAAATAGAAAGCAAGCATTATCTTAATGCCTTTTTCCGTTTCGCCTTTTAGTATTTGTCCCGAACCGATAAATAATGCCGAAAAAATTACTAGCGCGAAATTTCTGCTCATGTTATACTTTAACATGAAATGAGGAAAAATTCTGCAATATTTTTATTATTTATAGCGTTCATGCTTTTTGCGGGTAGATCGCTTGCGCAGGTTAAGTTCACGGACGTTCCCACCGACCACTGGTCCGCAAAATCGGTTTACGACCTTGTAAAAATGGGCATAACCCAAGGATACCCGGACAATACTTTTCGCGGGAACAAAAATATTACACGCTACGAGACCGCGCTGTTCCTTTCAAAGCTTGCCGAAAAACTTGGCGGGATCGATTTCCCCCAATTAAAGATCGACTTGTCCAATCTTAAGACTGATATAGCCGGCATAAAACAAGCGCAAAATGTTCCAATTTCCGGCGATTTCGAGCTTTCAGGGCTTGCGCCAAATGTTTTAACGACAAAAGGTATCGTTGTTCCCAGGGGACCGATCATGAATTACAGATTGCGAACTGATCTGAAAAAAGATCTAGGGCAGGGAGCTTCTTTGGATATTGGTTTTGACACATTGGATTCAGGTTATAATGGCGGGACTCGCGAGTTATCGTCGCAAATGCTTAGCATGCGAGGGTCTTTGATCATTAATCCCGTGGACATCGGGTTATCCGATCTTGGCGCTCCGATAAATTTAGACCTTAGTGTTGGGCCGGGACCTATCCAGCATACGGACCAATCGGGCGCATTGCCGTCGTTGAACGGATATACTTACGATAAACCTTATTCCGGTTTGAGTATTTCAACAAAAATTTGGGGAGTAGTGATTTCAGGCTCCTACTACCAGATATTAAAAAATTTGGCGGGACAAAGCTTGGCGAGCCTTGTTAAAAGCAATTTAACCTATGACCTCCAGAATGTTTTTCTTTTTGGCGGGCTTTCGCTCGAAGTCGAGGGCGATTATTATCTCAAGCATCCATCTTCGGCCGGAGAACGCGATGTAAGGGCGAATTTTACTTTAATATCCCAGCCAAGGCCAAAAATGACCTTAAAAACTATTTTCAAGATGGGCAGCGGAAGTTCCAACGGCTGGATGGCGGGGCTTGAGGCGGATTATTTCGATATTTGGAGGACAGGAACAACCCTAAAATTATATGGCTCAAAAATTGGGTCGGAATTCATTCCCGATGCATTTGCTCAGGAAGAGTTCAATATCGGCGGATACGATCTTTTCATGAGGCCGCTTGAGGCTTCAACCGTAAATATTGGCGCGCAAATAGGCCAATATATTAACGGAAAATTATCTTTGGACGCCAAAACAAGCATAAAACTTTCATCTGATTTCGGATATGGGATCGACAAACCCAGATCGCGCGCAACAGGATCGCTCGGTTTTAATTATAATATCGCGCCGGCGTCTTTATTGAATGCTTATTATTGCATTGAACAAAATCCTTCGATCCGTGAGACAACTGATTTTGTGTCGATGAACTTGAAGTATTCGTTTTAGGAGGAAAATGATATGAAAAATTGGTTTTTTTTATTTGGTGTTTGGATCTTTATTGGAATTTTGATTTTTGGATTTGGGATTTCTGTTCTCATAGCGGGTTGTGGCGAGAAAATTGCAACAACAACAACTACTACTACAATAAGTACAGCTACGACCACTAGTTCAACTACGGTAAGTACGAGTACAACATCAACATCAACATCAACATCAACATCAACATCAACATCAACATCAACATCAACATCAACATCAACATCAACATCAACATCAACAAGTACTACTACAACTACAAGTACAACGACAACAACACTACAAGGTTCTTTATGGACTCAGGCAACTGCGAGTGCGGATTTTACCTCGCGTGAAGGCCATTCGGCATTGGTTTTTAGCAACAAGATGTGGGTACTCTGTGGGACAGCCAATGGTTCTTTAGTATCAGATGTTTGGAATTCTTCTGATGGGACAACATGGACGCAGTCAGCAACTGATGTTTTCCCAGCTCGAAGCAGTTTTGGTGCAGTATCGTTTGAAGGTAAAATGTGGGTATCTGGCGGGTATAATGCAGGTTCCTACGCCAAAAATGTTTGGTCTTCATCCGATGGAATCACTTGGACGCAAGCGACTGCTGAAGCGGCTTTTGGGAATAGAGGTTTGCATTCAATGATTGTTTTTAATAATAAAATGTGGGTAATAGGGGGTTATGGCACCCCAGCTAAAAATGACGTATGGTATTCAACTGATGGAATAACATGGACGCAGGCAACAGCAAATGCAGCATTTACCGGCAGGGGTGCACATGCAAGCGTTGTATTTAATAGTAAGATGTGGGTAATTGGAGGAAATACAACGGGTGTGACTACAAACGATGTTTGGTCTTCGGACGACGGAATAACATGGACGTCAGTTACTTCCAGAGCTGGCTTTAGTGCAAGGTATGGCCATACTGCGGTTACTTTTGACAGCAAAATGTGGGTGATTGGTGGATCCGGCAACAAAAAAGATGTTTGGTATTCAAGCGATGGCCTTACTTGGACGGAAGCCACGTCAGCAATAAATTCGGATGTACGCCAATTTTTAGGCGCAGTAGATTTCAACAGCAAATTATGGGTGATCGGCGGCGGATCAGGCGGCGCAGATTATAAAAATGATGTCTGGTGGACACAATAACAGGACGAAGCGCGGCGGGTGGCGATAGAGTGTGATATAATTACAATCGAGGTGGATAAAAATGTCTAAATTAAAAGAAAAATATATTACAAATGAAAAAGGACAAAAAGAAGCCGTGATCTTGAATGTGAGGACTTATGAAGAACTGCTGGAGGATTTGGAGGATCTATATACGATCGCCGATAGAAAAAAAGATAAAACAATTCCTCTTATATCGGTTAAGAGGAGCTTGAAGCGCAGTGGCCTCTTATAATGTAGAATTTAAGAAATCCGCCCTTAAAGACCTGAAAAAGATCGACAAGAGTTTCGTTGCTGGGATTTTTTCTAAGGTAGAAAACTTAGCGGAAAATCCACGGTCAACACAAAGCGTAAAGATAAAAGGAAGCGAAAACAGTTATAGGTTAAGGGTTGGAAATTACAGGATGAGACCGGTTAGCAACTCAGAAACCAGCGACTAAATCCCGATGTGGGAATCGGGACAAGCGTCGCGGTTTCCTCGTAGATTTTAGGAACCGCGAGCCGTGCCTACCGGCAGGCAGGGTTCACTCGCAGGTTCCTAACTAGTCTCAGAGTGTGATATAATTACAATCGAGGTGGATTAAAATGAAAAAGCATACAAAAATCTTTAAATACAGCGCTGTTTTTGAACCGGCAGAAGAGGGAGGATATGTGGTGACTATCCCGGCTTTGCCTGGCTGCGTTACTCAAGGGGAAACTTTTGAAGAAGCAAAAGCTATGGCAAAAGATGCCATAAAAGGTTATATTGCCGTTTTAAAAGAAGATAATGAGCCAATTCCGATCGAAAGCGATGAACACATTGAAACAACAATACTTGTTCCGATCTCAGCGTAACTTGAATATTTTATGAATCATAAATTGCCCAGCCTCAAAGGGAAAGAAGTTGTAAGGGCCCTTAAAAAAGCAGGTTTTGTTGAGAGAAGAACTACCGGCAGCCATTGCATTTTAAAAAATCCATCGTCAAATAAAATTGTCCCGGTTCCTATCCATGGATCAAAAGATATTAAGCGCGGCACTTTGTTTAGCATCATAAAACAAGCAGATATGACCATTGAAGAATTCATCGATTTATTATAAATTAAAGCATTTCCAACAAATCAATTCCACCCAGGACGAGGCTCGGCGTATTGCCGATTCTGCCGAAGAAGGGACAGTGATCCTTGCTGAAGAGCAAACTAAGGGCAGGGGTAAGCCCGGGAGTTCTTGGTTTTCACCAGTTGGCGGGCTTTATTTTTCGATCATCCTCAAGCCGAACAAAGAAATCTCTGATCTTCTTTTTATCACAAAAATGACCGCCGATGTTATTGTAGATCTATTGGAAAAATATCATTTACAGGCCGAAATAAAACTACCGAACGATGTTCTGGTCAACGGAAAAAAGATCTGCGGGATATTAACCGAAAAAATAAGTAAGGCTCTTCTTATCGGGATAGGTATCAATCTCAATATTTCTGGATTTCCGACTGGTCTTAACGCAACCTCAACCCTGCTTCAAACTGGGAAAAAAACAGACCTCAATTGGTTCCTAAGCGAATTTCTGGATAAG
This sequence comes from Candidatus Saganbacteria bacterium, assembly GCA_016223245.1. Classification (NCBI taxonomy): domain Bacteria; kingdom Bacillati; species Candidatus Saganbacteria bacterium. The sequence goes on from JACRPL010000021.1 coordinate 18,053, forward strand.
TTTTACGAAAAATATGGTATAATTTAATCATGTTGCGCGGTATCCGTGGAGCGATTACAGTCAAAAAAAATTCTGTGGAGGAAATACTCTCCGCTACTGAAAAGCTATTGAAAGAGATCATTAAGGCTAATAGCATTTCTATCCATGACATCGCTTCAGCATTTTTCACTTCAACTTCAGACCTTGATGCCGAGTTTCCCGCAAAAGCGGCTAGGCTTATGGGCTGGGTGAATGTCCCATTGCTCTGCGCTTGCGAAATAAGCGTTCCGCAAAGCCTAAAAAGATGCATCAGGGCGCTTATACTGCTTAACAGCGACAAGCAGCAGAAAGATATTAAAAATATCTACCTTGAGGGCGCTATTACATTGAGGGAGGATCTTGAAGAATGATTATTATAATGAAGCCTACGGCGACCGAAGAGCAGATAAGCCACATCGTTGAAAAATTAAAAAAACACGGGTTCGGCACCCATATAAGCAAGGGGATTGAACGTACGGTTATAGGTGCGATCGGCGACAAGAGCGCTATCGAGCTTGAAACGATCCAAATGCTTCCCGGAGTTTCAGAAATTGTTCCGATCAGGAAGCCTTATAAACTTGTTAGCCGCGAGTTTAAAGTCGAAGATTCACAGATCAAGATCACAAAAGATGTTTTTGTGGGGTCTAAGCATCCGATATTTGTTATGGCAGGGCCGTGTTCGGTCGAAAGCCGCGAGCAAATAATCGAGACCGCTATCGCTGTTAAAAAAGCAGGGGCGCGCGCGCTGCGAGGCGGGGCTTTTAAGCCAAGAACTTCACCTTACAGCTTTCAAGGAATGGGGGAAGAAGGCCTCAAACTTTTGGCCGAAGCCCGTGATAAAACAGGGCTTCCGATAGTTACCGAAGCCATGGATACAAGAGAAGTAGCTTTGGTCGCCAAATATTCCGACATTGTTCAGATCGGCGCAAGGAATATGCAGAACTTTTCATTGTTAAAAGAAGTCGGAAAAACGGGCAAGCCCGTTCTTCTCAAAAGAGGATCAGGGTCTACGATCGAAGAATTGCTCATGTCCGCGGAATATATTATGTCCGAAGGGAACCACAATGTAATGCTTTGCGAGAGAGGGATCAGGACTATCGAAACATATACGAGAAACACTTTGGACTTGGCGGCGGTTCCTGTCATCAAAAAATTAAGCCACTTGCCTGTTATTATCGATCCAAGCCATGGCACGGGCAAATGGGATCTAGTTATCCCAATGGCGCAAGCTGCTGTTGCCGCGGGATGTGATGGCCTTATGATCGAAGTTCATCCAAATCCTGAAGATGCGATGTCCGACGGGCCGCAGTCTTTAAGGCCGGATAAATTCGAAGAACTTATGAGGAAGATATCTTCGGTTGCGAAAGCTGTTGGTCGAGTAGTGTGATATGAAAAATACAAATAAATTATTTAGCAAGTTTCCTATTATTGCTGTGTATTTATTTGGATCTAAGGCGGCAAAAAAGAGAACTAGTCCGATCAGCGATTATGATTTTGGAGTGCTTCTTTCTAAAAAGGCAGCGAAATCCTCATATCTTGATATTAAGTTGAAACTAACGGCAGAATTGGTTGGAGCTGCTGCGTGCGATCATGTCGACGTTGTTTTGCTGAACGAAGCGCCATTGCTATTAAAATATGAAATAATAAAAAACGGGAAACTTATTTATGATAATAACTCGGTTAAAAGGGCGCAGCTATTATTTGAGACATTAAGGGAATATCTTGACTGGGATTATCTGCAAAAGATCATGTCAAAATCTCTTATTAAACGAACAGCTTTAAAAGGCTTAAATGTTTAATCTAAATACTTTCGCAAAGCACTTGGATGAATTAGGCAAATATTTAAAGTACTTAAAGATCCTGCAAAAACATAATAAAGAATCCGCAGTTAATAATTGGCAGGTCTATGGCCTTATCGAAAGGTATTTGCATTTGTCTATCGAATGCTGTTTCAGTTTGGGGGAGCAAGTTATAAGTAATTATGGGCTTCGCTTGCCAAGCGATTACAACGATATCATAAATATTTTATGCGAAAACAAAGTGATATCCAAAAAATTGGCAAAAGATCTTGAAGGGATAGCCGGTTTCAGGAATATTTTAGTCCATGGTTATGCTAAAATCGACAGGGAATTGGTTTATAAGCATCTCAAAAACGATCTTTCCAAACTAAACAGTTTTGCAAAAAGCCTAGCGGCTTATGTTAAGGTTTAGTGCGAAATCTGCTCATCGAGTAGTGTAATGAGTTCTGTTTGGCTTTCTTTATCAAGAGCGGAAATAAAAGAGTAAGGCTTGAATTTTTCCGCGAATTTCTTAAGAGCGGCCAAGTTTTCCAATTTATCTATCTTGTTAAAGACAGTAATTATCGGCTTCGAATAGATTTTTAGTTCCTCAAGTACATCATATACCGCTTCCATTTGGTCTTCTTTATAAGGCGACGAAGCGTCGACCACATGAAGCAGGACATCGGCCTCGATTGTTTCTTCCAGCGTCGCATGGAAAGCCGAAACCAAATTGTGCGGAAGTTTTCTGATAAAGCCGACAGTATCTGTCAATAGCGCGACTTTGCCCGATGGGAGATATATCCTGCGTGTTACCGGATCAAGGGTCGCGAATAGTTTATCCTGCGTCAATAAATTCGATTTTGAAAGCATATTCATCAAAGTCGATTTGCCCGCGTTAGTATAACCTATAAGCGAGATAGTTTTAATTTCGGAAGATTTCCTTTTTTGGCGCAAAAGCTTGCGGCTTTCGCTCACTTTTTTTAACTCATGCTTTAATTTCGAAATTTCGGCATTAATTCTTCTTCGGTCGACTTCCAGTTTTGTTTCCCCGGGGCCTCTTGTCCCTATGCCCCCGCCTAATCTTGAAAGTTCTATCCCGTGGCCGGAAAGCCTGGTCAACCTGTATTCAGCTTGAGCTAATGCAACCTGGAGTTTTCCTTCCCTCGAATGCGCGTGCTGTGCGAATATATCCAAGATCAGTTCCGTACGGTTGATCACTTTTATTCCGAGGAAATTTTCCAGGTTCCTTGTCTGGGAGGCGTGGATATCATGGTCGAAAATGATAAGATCGGCTTCTTTTTTTTCGCAAAGCTCTTTTAGCTCGCTGACTTTGCCTTCGCCCAAGAAATATTTAACGTCGGGACGCTCCCTGTTCTGCGTTAAAACGTCGAGGACAAAAGCGTCCGCCGTGCGCGCCAATTGTTTTAATTCATTGAGGGATTCGTCGAGAGAAATTCTTTCGGATTTGAGCTTTACGGAGACCAAGATGGCTTTTTCCATTTGAATATGGTTTGATTATAACATATAATCATCGTGTATGGCTAAAATATTGATCATTGAGGACGAAAAAGACACGGTTTCGGCTCTTTCCATCCGGCTGAAGGCGTCAGGCTATGAGGTATTAGCCGCGTACGACGGGATTGAGGGCCTTGACATGGCTCGAAATGAACATCCAGATGCGATCCTTTTGGATATCATGCTTCCAAAGCTCGACGGATACAAAGTCAGCCGAATGCTCAAGTTCGACGAAAAATACAAATCTATCCCTATAATAATCGTGACGGCAAAATCTGATGAATCCCAGAGAAGGATGGGCGCCGAGGTCGGCGCCGACGCGTATATCGCAAAGCCCTTTAACCCCGAAGAATTGATGAACAAGCTCAAGGAAGTCCTGGCGCAAAAAAAGGAAAATTGATGTCCGAAAAAAAGAAAGACCTGCGGACCGCTTTTGTAAAGTCGGGCCTATTAACAGAAGACCAGGTGAAAAATGCGATCACAGAAGGCAGAACGTCCGGCGAATCCTTAATTTATGTCATATTAAAGAAAAAACTGCTCGACGAAAAAGCGCTCCTAAAATTCTTAGAAGACGAAATGGATATACCGCATGTAAACTTGTCGACTTATCTAATTGACCAAAAAATAATCGAATCAATCCCTCCGCAGACCGCAAAGAAATATTCGGTGATACCCCTTTTTGTGGTAGAAAATTCATTGTCTATCGCCATGGTCGATCCTTTTAATATCAAGGCTATCGATGAGATAAGGCAGAAGACAGGGCTTGACGTCCAGGTGATGGCGGCCATGCCGTCCGAAATAAATTCTGCTATTTCACAATATTATGGCGTTGCGGGAAGCCTTGAAGAGGTTTTGTCGGAAGTCGGAAAACCAGAAGCGAGCGGCGCTGTCCAAAGTATCACTTTGACGGAAGAAGCCCCGATCGCAAAGCTTGTCAGCCTGCTTTTAGCCCAGGCGATCGAAGAGAGGGCATCTGATATCCACATTGATCCTGAAGAAAACAGGGTGCGGGTAAGGTATAGGATCGACGGAGTATTGCATGAATCTTCATCGCCCCCAGCGCACCTCCATTCTTCGATCGCATCGCGCATCAAGGTCATGTCCGGCCTAGATATTGCAGAAACGAGGATCCCGCAGGACGGACGGTTGAGCTTCGATGTTTCAGGGCGGGAAGTGGATGTACGCGTCTCGACATATCCGACAATTTACGGCGAAGCGGTCGTGATGCGTCTTTTAGACAAAAAAAGCGCGATGCTTTCATTGAGCGATATCGGTTTTTCCCAAGAATACCTAAAAAAATTTGAAGCTATCGTCCGGCGCCCGTACGGGATCATTCTGGTCACGGGGCCGACAGGGTCTGGCAAAACAACAACGCTTTATTCGACATTAAACCATATTAATTCTCCTGAATTGAACATCATGACGATCGAAGACCCTGTCGAATACGAGCTTGCAGGAATAAGGCAGGCGCAGGTCAATGTAAAAGCGGGCATGATCTTTTCGAATGCGCTCCGCTCTATGCTAAGGCAGGACCCTGATGTTATCCTGGTAGGAGAGATAAGGGATTTTGAAACTGCAAGAGTTGCGATCGAGGCCGCGCTTACGGGGCATCTGGTCTTTTCAACGCTTCATACAAACGATGCGGCAGGGTCGCTCACGCGGTTGACGGATATGGGCGTTGAGCCGTTTCTGACTTCTTCCGCGACAGCCGCGGTCTTGGCCCAGAGGCTTGTTCGGAAAATATGCAGTAATTGTAAAGTTGAGATAAAGCTTCCCCAAGCCGAATTAAAAGAATTTGAAGCGATAAAGATCAAGAATCCGGTTTTCTACCATGGGAAAGGATGCAAGTCATGCCACGAAACAGGTTACCTCGGGCGGACGAGCATTTTTGAAATAATGGAGATGTCAGAAGAGATAAGAGAGCTGGTTGTTGCGCGCGAATCCACGTCGAAAATAAAAGATGCAGCGATCAAATCCGGGATGAAGACCTTAAGGGAAGACGGATTGCTAAAAGTAGCACAGGGGGTCACGACCCTTGACGAAGTCCTTCGGGTAACACAACTCGATTAAATAATAAATGCCAACATTCAATTATAAGGCCAAGGACAAATTCGGCGCCGACGTTAGCGGCGCGATGGAAGCGCAGACATCCTTATCCGCCGCTACCCGTTTAAACGAAATGGGATATACGCCGATAACCATTATAAAACAGGAAGCCTCTTTATTTTCCGTGATCGAAGGCTTTGCAAGCCGTTTTCAGCCGGTAAGGCAGGACGAAATGATCGTTTTTGTCCGGCAGCTTTCATCTATTCTTGCGGCAGGTGTGCCTCTTTTGGAGTCACTCACAGCAGTCTACGAGCAGGTGCAAAGCCCAAGGTTTAAAAAAGTGATCTTTGCTTTAAGGCAGGATATAGAAGGGGGATCAAGCTTTTCGGAAGCGCTCTCGAACCATAAAAATGTATTTTCACAGATGTTCATCTCAATGGTCCATGCGGGCGAACGCGCAGGGATATTGGGAGAAGTGCTCGATAGGCTGGGGACGCTTTTGGAAAGGGACTTTGATAATGCGCAGAAGATAAAATCCGCAACGCGCTACCCCCTGATAATAATTGCAGCCCTAATAACCGCGTTCATAGTTGTTATAACGCTTGTTATCCCAAAATTTTCAGACCTCTACTCAAGCTTTAAGATCGATCTGCCTCTTCCTACAAGAATACTCATCGGATTGAATTATTTCATGCTTCATTATTGGATCATTTCAGCCGCAATTATCATGGCCTTTGTTTACTTTTTGAGGAGATTTTTTAGCACGGGATTTGGAAGGATGATGCTCGATACTAATGTATTGAAAATACCGGTATTCGGACAACTGTTAAAAAAACTTATCTTGGCGAGGTTCTGCCGGATGCTTGGGGCAATGCTTAAATCAGGCATCCCGATAACAGAGGCCCTCACAATTACTGGAGGGACGATCGAAAATCAGCTTCTCGCAAAAGTGGTCGAGGGCGTCAGGCTCGAGGTCATTAAGGGCAGCGGGCTGTCGGAGCCCATGCGCGAAGCGAAAGTATTCCCTCCGCTTGTAGTGCAAATGGTCGCGATAGGCGAAAAATCAGGGGCGCTTGAATCGATGCTTTCAAAAGTTGCGGATTATTTTGACCGGGATACGGATTATACGATAAAAAACTTGACCCCTCTTCTTGAACCGTTCCTTATATTGATCCTGGGTATTTTTGTCCTGGTTTTGGCGTTGGGAGTCTTTTTGCCGATGTGGGACATGATAAAGATCGCAAAGTAGCTTGACAAAAGTTTTAGGCTCTTTATAATAGCTTGTAGTAAAAATATAATTAAAAGAAACGGGAGGTGAAAGAATGAAGAAAGGTTTTACGTTAATTGAATTGGTCATGGTTATCGTAATCCTTGGCATTTTAGCCGCAATGGTTTTGCCAAGATTTATTGATCTGCAGGCAAAAGCCAAGGACTCGGCCGCAAAAGGGGCATTAGGATCGATACGATCGGCAGTAGCCGTAACATATGCGAGCAATGCCGCGAACGATGTCACGCCATTGATCCCAGCGGCAATTACAGCTTCGATGTTCCAGGATAGCAGGATCCCTGTCGAGCCTTATTCGAATTCGAGCGCAATTTCTTTTGTTGCTGATGTTTCAAATATCGCGGCAGGATCGGGCTGGGCATATGATTCGGTAAACGGCAGGGTCTGGATAAATAACTCGCAGTACACGACTTATTGATTTATAGGCTAAACATCATAAGGCTCCGTTTTGACGGGGCCTTATTTTTTGGTATAATCCGAACAAGTGATGAAAAAAAATATTTGGCCCTTTATTGCTTTCTTTATTGTGACGGCCGTTTTTTTCTTCAGGTTTTTGGACGGGGCCGAAGTCTTCGCGTTTAAGGACCTATCCAGGTATTTTTATCCCTTAAGGCATTTGATGGTGGATCAAGTGCGATCCGGCCATTTGCCGCTTTGGAACCCCTATGTATTTTGCGGCATGCCATTGCTTGCGACGCTTCAAACATGCTTTTTTTATCCGTTAAGCATAATTTACTATTTATTGCCTTTTGATCTTGCTTTCAATTACTATATTGTCATCCATTACTTCTTAGCCGCTTGCTTCATGTATCTCTTGATGAAGCATTACAAGGCTTCAAATGTTTCTGCGTTCTTTTCGGGCATTATTTTCGCTTTTTCCGGATACCTTTTATCAGTCGCCAACATGAACACATCGCTTTCGTCCGTCATTTGGCTGCCGCTTGTTATATTGTTTTGGGATAAGGCAATAAATCCACCCCCTCTCATTCTCCCCCTTGATAAGGGGGAAATGTCCCGAAGGGACAGTGGGGGTGTTTTGAATTTCGGATTTCTGATTTCGGTACTCTCCCTTATGTTCCTGGGCGGAGAACCTACTATTATATATATGACTCTCTGGCTAATGCTGTTCTACGGCCTATCTTTTTCAAAAGATTACTTCAAAGTAATAAAAACTCTCATTATCGCAGGTTTAATAACGATCGGTGTTGTTTCGATACAATTTATTCCATTCGCCGAGTTGGTCTTGCATTCTGATAGGACAACATTGACCCAATTCAGCCTGGTATCAATGAGATCTCTTCCTCCAAGGGAGATCGTGAATTTTATCCTGCCTTTTTTTTACGGGAATCTCTTGAGGCCTGGAAGTTATGTAGAAAGCATCTTAGGGAACCACAACCAGGATTGGCTTATTTCAACATACATCGGGTTTATTCCTCTCATGTTCGCATTTATCGGCATATTAAATAAAGGGGGAAAAAGCAAGTTTTATCTTGCTTCGGCGGCTTTTTCTATCCTAATGGCATTCGGCAGCTATACTCCTCTATATCATCTCCTTTACTGCATAACCCCCGGCATATCAATGATCCGCTTCCCCGTAAAATATCTTTTTATCGCATTTTTTTCGGTCTCGATCCTTTCGGGCTTCGGATTTGAATATGTGAAACAAAAGTTCCAGGACAAGAAATGGCTTTTTAATGCATCAATTATATTGGGTGCGGCTTTTATTTTGCTTTCGTTCGGGTATTTTGCGCTAATAAAAGGGCAATCGAGGATAATGCTGTATTATTATACTAAGCATAAAAGCCTGCCGCCGTTCATTATTGAGCAGATACTCTTGAACATAAAGTTCAATCTGGTCAGTTTTTCGAATTTATGCCTGGTTGTTTTTTTGTCGGCGTTTTCATTTTACGCGGCCTACAAAGGATTTTTAAGGAAAAGCTTCTTTTTTCTGCTGATAATAGGCGTTTGCCTGCTTGATCTTTTTTCTGTCAACTCCTCGCTTAATTTCCCGTGCGACAAGTCAGTGTATGAGAAAATAACCCCAAATATCAAGCTATTGGCTGCAGATCCAGGGATTTTCCGCTTTTATTATTCCCCAAGCTTTGAAGCTTTCAATCGTATGGTTTATGGGGTTGATTTTGACAAGGGCCTGATCGAATCAAAAGACCGGCTGGTTGCGAATAAAATGATGCCATATAAATTATCCGATTTTTACGGATATGAATCGATCCTCCTTAGCGATTATAGGAATTATGCGGTTTCTTCATGGAAAGACCTGCTCTCAAAGGACAGGAGGGTGCTCGATTCTTTAAATATAAAATATATTATCGAAAAAAACCCTTTGGATTTTCCAAATTTGAAGCTGTTGAACCGTACGGAGTATTTTTTTGGCCGCGCATATTTACATGAAAACCTGGAATATTTGCCTCGGGCATTCGCGGCAGATTCCCCCGATTTTATTTCTGGAAAAGGCATAAATGCTTCTGCGGCAAAGATACTTGAATATAAAGACCAGAGCCTAAAAGTGAGAACATCATCCAAAAAGCCGGCATATCTGCTTTTAAGCGATACATATTATCCCGGCTGGAAAGCAACAGTTGACGGCAAGGAAGCTGAAATAAAGAAGGCTAGGCCGATTTTTAGGGCGGTAAAGATCCCAGCCGGCGAACATATTGTGCGGTTTTATTATGATCCGTTTTCGCTTAAACTTGGCGCGCTTGTTAGTTTGATTGCAATTTCCGGATTGATATTCTTTATGATAAAAAAAGGAAGGCGCAATTGAAAAAAACAATAATATTTTTGTTGCTTATTTTGAGCCTGCATGTTGCGTTAAGGATACCTTTCCTAAATGTCCCGCTTGAGCGCGATGAGGGAGCATACGGATATGTCGCGCAAAGGATCCTAGCGGGGGACGCTATGTATAAAGATGCAGTCGACCATAAGCCCCCGCTTATTTACTTTATTTATGCGTCATTCATAAAATTATTTGGAAGCTCAATACTGGCAATAAGGCTGCCAACGCTTTTATATTCGCTCTTAACCACTCTTGCGATATTTCTTGTCGGAAGATTATGGGTGTCAGAGAGCTTGGGGACTTTGGCGGCTTTCCTGTATGCTTTATTTTCTGGCGGGCCGCTAATACAAGGATCGACATCGAATACAGAAACTTTTATGGTTTTGCCGCTTGTTCTGGCAGTATTATTTTTTCTGAAATATAAACGGAAAGAAAATTTATGGCTTTTGTTTATATCGGGCTTATTCTCTGGGATCGCGATCTTAATTAAGCAAGGCGCTATTTTGAATTTTTTTGTGTTGTTTTGTTTTATATTTATTCTAAATGATAATGACTATCATTATCAAAATGTGCATTTTAATATAAAAAATATTAAAAGAGCATTCTTATTACTTTCGGGTTTCCTCGTTTTTCCGATCTTAGTTGCAATTTTTCTGTTTCTTTCGAGCAACCTAAAGGACGCCATATTCTGCAATATTTTCTTGAACAAGGAATATGCGGCTTCATTTAGAGGCGGATTGATTGCGAACCTGTCCTACGGTTTTCAGGCCTTAAGAAGCCAAATGGAACTTGAGAACGGACCTCTATGGTTGCTTTCTATCGCCAGCATTTTCTTTATTGTCAAAAAAGACAGATCGCATACAAACAATCTTGTTCTATTTTGGTTGATCGTCCCGTTTATCGGTGTTTTTCTGACCGGGAGATATTTTGGCCATTATTTTATCCATTTTATGCCGGGACTTTGTTTATTGTCCGCGTATTCTATTTTAAAAATAAAAGAGAATATCAACTATTATTCTAAAGCTGCGATCTTGGTAATACTTTTGTTCTTGTCAATTAATATCGCGGCATTCCAATATCCGTTCTATCTAAAATATTCAAAAGATGAGATATCAACAAGCGAATACAGGAGCCGGGAGTTCGTTGCTTCTTTCTATGCGGCGGAAGAATTAAAGAAAAGTTTGAAGCCAGGCGATAATATCCTCGTATGGTCAGCCAACCCCGAAATATATTTTTATTTGGGCAAGAAGTCGCCGACAAAGTATTTCAACTATCTGCCTTGGATGCAAAAAGCCGAAAGAGACGATGAGATCTTAAAAAATATTATCAACTCAAAGCCGGACTATATTGTTAGGGAGCCATTTTCCGCGCCAAACAAGGCATTAGACGGCCTCCTTTCAAAAATTTATTCGCCTTACATGCGAGTAGACAATGTCCTTGTTTATAAACTATAATAAATGAGATGAATCCAAAGATTATTGTCGTCATGCCGGCGTATAATGCCGAAAAAACCCTTGAGAAAACCTTTAACGATATCCCAAAAGAGTGGGCGGGTGAGGTGATCCTAGGCGATGACTGCTCAAAAGACGGCACTATAAAGCTCGCTTCCAAGTTAGGGATCCATTCAATAAGGACGCCGCGCAATTTGGGATACGGCGGCAACCAAAAAATGCTTTACCGCGAAGCCCTCGCCCATGGCGCGGACATTGTCGTTATGCTCCATCCCGATTGGCAGTATGATGCGACAAAGATCCCTGAAATGGTAAAGCCCATCATAAACAAAGAAAAAGATATCATGCTGGGATCGCGCGTTCTGGGCGGCGGTATGAACACTTTGGCGGGTGGGATGCCCATTTGGAAATATATTTCAAATGTCTTTTTGACATTATGCGAAAATTTGACATTCAGGCTTGGGCTTTCAGAATATCATACGGGGTTTAGGGCATACTCAAGATACGCCTTGGAATCGGTCGATTTCGCAAATAATTCCGATGATTTTGTTTTTGATACCGAATTGTTGGCAAAAGCCGCGAGGGTAAAACTTTCTGTCGGCGAGATCCCTGTTCCCTGCAGGTATTTTCCCGAAGCGTCTTCGGTTGATTTTTTAAGAAGCACAACTTACGGGCTTCAAACTCTCTGGGTTTGCATGAAATATTTGTTGAAAATTATCTGATCTCCGGCTAGAATGCTCAATATGAGCAGAAAAGCCCGCGGTTTCACAATGATCGAATTGGTCGTTGTGATCGCAATCCTTGCGCTTGTAGTTTTAGGGTCATCGCTGTACACAAACTTTATAAACAGCATAAAAATAGACGGAGCCGCAAGCAAGCTGGCGGCGGACATCAGATATGCGCAGAGCATGTCTATGAGCACGGCAACATGGTATGGCGTAAGTATAGAGGCAAATCCTCAAAATCGTTATATGATTTATTCTACAACCGGGATTGCCGATTCAATAATTGAAGATCCAGCGCGCTTTGGAAGCAATTTTATCGTAAATACTTTGCAGGATTTTAATGCGTCTATTTCTTCGGTAAATATTGGCGGAGGGAGAAAAGTCGAGTTCAGCCCGCTTGGCGCGCCTTATTCCGACAAGCTCGGCCAATTGATCACGGCCGAAGGGATAATATCTCTTATGTCCGGCTCTTACTCAAAAACTGTAAGGATCACTCCAAATACGGGACGAGTTAATATACAATGAATAAGAGAGCCGCGCCTGCCGGCAGACAGGGATTTACATTAATTGAGCTTATTATTTCCATTGTTGTGGTCTCGATCTCGTTTTATGCCGTAATTTCCCTGTTCATTTCTGTCGCCCCAAAAAGCATCAACGTCGAAAGTTGGTCAAAAGCTGCGTTTCTTGCAAACAGGGTGCTTGAAGAGACCGTTGCAAAAGATTTCAACAATATTTCATCTGTTGCCGCAACTAGCTTTGCATCGCCCTTTAGCAATTTTGAGTTCCAGATAACGGTTGATTATGTTACGACATCCGAGCCTGATGTCGTGTCGGCCCAAGCTACTCCCTATAAGAGGGTTAAAGTCAGGGTTTGGGGCGGGATCGGGGCCCAAGCCGAACTTGTCAATTTGGTGACGAATTATGGTTTCTAAAAAAGACCCTGCCTGCCGGCAGGCAGGTTACACATTGATCGAACTGATAATTGTCATTACGATAGTTTCAGTTTTTTCTTTTTCCTTTGCCGTGTTTATCGCAAAAGCGACCGATGCGTGGCTGTTTGTAAAGTCAAGGGAAAGCGCTTTCGGGTCTGCAAGATATTCGCTCAACAGGACATTAACCGAATTGCGCAGGGCAGGGGGAGCATCACAAATATTGGTCGCCTCGCCGTCCGAATGCCAATTTGTCGATATTTCCGGCAATACTATTGATTTCAAACAGGCAGGGAGCTCTTTGTACAGGAACAACGACGTATTGGCATCGGACCTTGTTTCCCCTTCCGGGCTTGTATTTACTTATTTGAACAGCACAGCTGTCTCGACAACTGATGTTTTGAGCATACGGGCTATTAGAGTGAAGATAAGCATTGTGAAGAATGCCCAGACTGTAATTTTAGAATCATCAGCCAGGATCAGGAATTAATGAAAAAAAACGGATTTGTCCTTGTAGTTGCAATTTTTGTCATCCTTGTTTTTTCTATCTTGGGGGTTGTTGCGGCATCCCTGCTTTCAGGAGAAAGCCTGCAGGTATTAAAAGACCAAAAGGGTCTCGCGGCTTTGCAGCTGGCGGATGCCGGGCTTAGATTTGCTATCGCATCCGACCTGCAAAATGATCTTGACTGGTCGAACAATAATAACTTTGCGAAAAATATCAATCCCGGATCATTTACGATTTCATATTCTTCAAAACTCCAGGACAGCATAACGGTCCAATCGGCCGGTTTGGTCTCGGGAGTGTCAAGGACTGTCCAAGCCTACATTATTCGCGGCACAATCCCTCCTGCGTTTGAATTCGGGCTTTTTGCCGGAAACCAGGGAGGAGGCCCGCTAACCATACAAAATTTGGCTACTATCAGTGGTGATTTTTATTACAATGGCGATGTTATCATGAAAAATTCGGCAAGGCTTATTAACGGCACCATGACAAGCAATAGTTTGACCCTGCAAAATTCGGCAACTTGCGCATCGTGGGAACCCCTGCCTGTGCCTCCAATCTCCCTTCCATCTTTTGATACTTCGTATTATGATAACCTGCTTTCTGAAACGACAAAATCAGCGACTTCCGCCCTGGTCTTGAGCGGATCATCGGTGCTTAATTTGGACGGCCAAATAAAATATTACACGGTTGGCGTGCTAAGCGGGAGCGCGCGCATAAATGGCCCCGGGACGCTTGTCATAAAAGGAAGCCTTGCCGTCCAAAATTCCGCAGTTATCGGAAGCAATATAAAAGTTATTGTTGGCGGGGCAACCGCGATCCAAAATTCATCACAGGTTGGCGCAACAACTGAAATAATAAGCCAAGGGCCCATTGCCATCCAAAACAGCATTAATTTCCCTGGGAATAATTTGTTATTCTCATACGATGATATAGATTTCAGCAATACCGCTTTTTTCTATGGGAGCGTATTGGCGCCAAACGATGAAATAACCTCTGTAAATTCAACCAAGTTCAGGGGGCTTATCTATGCCGAATCTATCGATATGCAAAATTCGACAGATCTCCGGGGCAGTATTGTTGTTGATTCCGTGGGGGTCTTTTCAAATTCTTCGACTGTAACCTATGACCTGAGCGTTCTGCCTACAAATTGGCCGCCGGGGATCGATGGCGGAGGATCGGGGATCACGATTTCTATTTGGCAGGAAATTTATTGACAATAACCCCACCTTTCATATATATTAGGTTGAAATGATAGAAAAAAGTATTTTAGGGATTGATCTTAGGGCGCCCTTTGTTAAAGTCGTTGAACTTAAAAATACAACTTCTGGTTTTATCTTATCTTCATGGGCGATCGATGAATTGCAAAACGATTTGATCGATAAGCATCCGGACATGGAAGCCGCGCAGGGCGCTAGCATAAAAAAAATAATAACCGAAAAAAGCATTAAAACGAAGGAAGCATATTTTGTTATCGGAGGGCGCGATGTGCTTGTTAAAAAGCTTTCGATGCCAAAGCTTTCGCATGAAGAGATAAAGCAAGCGATCATTTGGAAGGTCAAGGACGAAATCGTGTTTAACGCAGAAGAATCAATTGTTGATTATTCGCCTCTTGCCCTGAAACCAGGTTCGGAAGAACAAGAGGTTATTGCCGCAATAGTGAATAGAGAAACGATAAAACGCATTGGAGAGATCGCATTATCCGCCAATTTAAAGCTTGCTTCAATTGTTCCGGTCCCTGTTGCTTTGCGGTCATTGTGCATGGGGGAATTGGCTAAGACTCCGGTCCTCTTTATCATGTATATGGGCCGCAGGACCATGAACATGAGTTTTTTTAAGGGATCCGAACTCCTCATCAACCGTGAAGTTTCGATCGGCGGCGAAGATATTACCCACGCAATGACATCTGTTTTAGTTTCGGACGAAGGAAGGTCTGAACTCAAATATGAAGAGGCGGAAAAAATAAAAAGAGAGCATGGCATCCCTGTAAATATCGAGGCTTATCCGGCAATTCCGCAAATAACTTCCGCAAATATTTATTCTCTTATGCGTCCGGCCCTTGAGCGGATGCAGGATGAGATATCAAGGACAATAGAATATTTTAAGGGACAAGAAGGAGATATAACGATAAATAAGATATTAGTGGTCGGAGGGGAAAGCAAAACGCCCAATATCAGGGAGTTTTTATCCGGTGTTCTTGGCCTGCCTGTGGAGTTTTTTGATCCGCTTTCGGAAGTTAAGGCCGCAGACGGCGTAAATGACGGCGAAAAACTAAAAGAAATATCGCCAAGGCTTGCATGTGCGATAGGCGCCGCAATGGCATCAGCCGAAAAAAACATAAACCTTGCTCCGCAAATCGAGGACAAATGGAAATCAATGCTTCGAAAGCATGCGAACCCGATCAAAGTGTTTACAATTTTATTCTTGATCCTTTTTACCTATTATTCGGGCATGGTGTTTGTTTCTTATAACCTTAGCAATTCAATAAATAAGGCGGAAAAAATATTGGCCGATATCAAGCCGCGCTTATTGCGGATCGAAGCTCTTGAAAAAGCAATGAAAGAAGAAGAGGGCAGGCGGGGGATATTCAAGTCGATAGAATTATCTAGGGTGAAAATACCCGTAGTGCTTGAAGCGATAAGCGCAAATATTCCCGAATCCATTTTGATCGACAGCATCACTTTCATGGAAGCGGACAGGAAAACGACAATAAGGGGGGTTTCTTTGGGCAGGGGGGATTCCGCCGAAAATATTATATCGAAATTTGTTTCAAAACTGTCTGAAAACACGGTTTTTGAATCTTTGCAGCTTGTTTCGGTCATTAGGGCGGACGAATACCTCTACGATGCGTTCAATTTTGAAGTCATCGGCGTTATAAGGAAATAAACATGAAAATAAAATTTTCCGACCGCGAGCGTTTGCTTCTTATTTTGGCCGGGGTTATTTTAGTCTTGTATTTTTTTATCCAATTTGTGTATCTTCCAAAGTCGAATGAGATATACAAGCTTTCGCGAATACTCAATAAGGATAAAGAAGACCTACGGACAGCAAAAGAAAAAGAAAAGCTCCTGCAGAGTTTGGAAGAAAACCCTCTGCAGAAAACAACAGCCAAGAAAACAAAAAACGAACAAATTGTTGAGGCTCTCAAGCATCTATCGCCTGTAATAACCCGTTTAAAGCTTGACCTTGTTTCGATGCGTCCCCGGAATGAGGAGATGAAAATCGATTCAGCCAATGCCATAAATTTTGACATTGAGTTTAAGGCAAGCTACAACAATGTCTATAAATTCTTGAAAGCGCTCGAGAGCCTTCCGATATTGATCCTTGTCGATTCGATCGACCTTAAGCGCATAGGCCGCGGGATTGTTGCGGCAAAATTCATACTTTCAGTGTATTATTAACTTTGGGGGTAATATGGCTAAGGAATTTAGGATAATCGTATCATTAGGACTGGCGGTAATATCAACCGCGTATATTATTCTCTATTCCCCATTATCGGACCTGATCTTTGGATTGAAAAATGCGCAAATATATTCAAAGAACATGATCCCATCCCCAGGCGGCCTTGCGGTCGAGAACATTAAAAAAACCGCGAAGGGCGTAGAATTGACAGTGTCGTTAAAAGACCCGTTCAGTGTGCCTTTCGCATTTGAAAAAGCCCAATCGACTAGTGAAGCGCTTCCTACGAAAGAAGCGGTAAGCTTATTCAAGCTGCAAGCGGTAATTTTTCAAACAAACGGCAAGCCAACTGCCATCATTGATGATAAAATGCTTTATGAAGGACAGAAAATATATAATTGGACAGTTTCTCGGATATTGTCGGATAAGGTCTTGCTTGTGCGCGGGAAAAACACAAAAACGTTAAAATTAAAATTGGGGGTTGAATGATGAAAATTAAAATATTATTTGCGTTTATTTTCATGATTTGTATTTCAGGATATGCGGTGTCGGCGGATAAGGATGATAGGGATTATTCTATTAGCAAGGGAGGCCTATTAAGCTTTAAGCTCAAGGACGCGGAGATAAAATCGGTACTTCAGATATTTGCTAGGCAAATGGGAAAAAACATTGTGGCAGGAGATGGCGTAACGGGGAAAGTGACGCTATCATTTGCAAATGTCAGGCCGCAGGAAGGCCTTGAAGCGGTCCTTCGCGCAAAAGGGTATGACTGGTACCTTGAAGGCGAAACGATCGTTGTTTCAAACCAGAAGGTTGTAAGGACTTATCTGCTCCAGTATGCCAACGCGTCTGAGATCAAAGGCGCGCTGGACCTGTTAATGGCGAAGGAAGACCAGGTTTCGGTCAACGACTCGTATAATGCGCTGATAGTCAAGACTTCGTCGGATAATATTGTCCGCATCGAAAAATCAATAAGGGATATGGATGTTCCGCCAGTGCAGGTAATGGTCGAAGCAAAGATCATCGAAGTAAAATCGGGCGATTCGGGCAATGCCGGCCTTGATGTCAAATACAATTACAAGACGAATCCGAACGATTCGGCCCAAACAAAGAATCTGGCGGGCAAGCCGACAGATTCGAGCCCACAAGGATTTTATTCGCAAGTGATCTCCGGGAACATAGAATCATATCTTTCGGCTGTTTTAACAAAAGTCGGGAATGATCTGATCGCTTCTCCCAAGATCGCGACGCTCAACCATAAGTCGGCGACAATACTCATAGGCTCAAAAATAGGATACAAAACTTCCGTTATTTCGCAGACAAGTACGGTACAGCAGATCAACTTCCTGGAGACAGGGACCAAGCTTACGATCACTCCCCATGTAAGCAATGATGGTTTTATCAGGATGTCTATTTTCCCAAAGATCAGCGATGGCTATGTCACAGCCGACCTTCCGACCGAGAACACGACCGAGACCCAGAACGAAGTCCTTGTAAAAAGCGGGCAAACGATCGTGATAGGGGGGCTTACCAAAAACAAAGAAACCCAAACCGAGACAGGTATCCCATATTTAATGAATATCCCGTTTATCGGGAACTTCTTCAGGAAGACGACAATTGACAATGAAAAGCGCGAACTTTTGGTTGTGATCACGCCTACCATCATGACGCCCGAATATTTGACGAAAATGTCGGCTGAAATCGAAAATGCAGCCAAAAAAGAAGGAAGCAGGGGCTCTGCATTAGTGCATTAGGATTCGCTTTTAAGCGGGCGGGACATCAGAGCCATAAGTGCTAAATCAACGCTCTTATTTTCGAACAGAACATTGTATATTTCTTGCGTTATAGGCATTTCTATATTATATTTTTCTTTTAGCTTAATTGCGGCTTTGGCTGTTGTGATCCCTTCGGCAACTGCGTTCATCGATCCTAAGATATCATTAAGTTTTTCGCCGTTTGCAAGCCTTTCTCCCACGATATGATTCCGGGACATCGGGCTTTGGCACGTTGTTACAAGGTCACCAAGTCCTGATAGCCCGTAAAATGTTTCGGCTTTCGCGCCCATGGCGATCCCAAGCCTTTTTATCTCGGAAATACCTCTTATTATCAGTGCGGCCTTTGCGTTGTCGCCAAGCTTTTTCCCGTCAATAGCGCCGGCGGCGATTGCTATAATATTCTTTAATGCCCCGCCAAGCTCGACGCCTATTGGGTCGTCGCAAGTATAGACCCTGAAGTTTTTGCAATCCTTGAAAAGAAGCTGCAAATTTTGGCTTAAAGACAGATTATACGTGCCGATAACCGACGCTGCTGGAAGCCCTCTTGCTATTTCTTTTGCGAGATTTGGCCCGGATATCGCAGCCGTAAGATTTGTCGTGAATTCGGCTATGATCTCAGTTGGCCTCTTTAACGTTGATATTTCAATTCCTTTTGATGCCGAAAGGACCTGTGTGTTGTCTTTTATTAATTTACCCGCTTCTTTTAATACAGACCTTATGTGCTGTGTCGGGACCGCGATCACTACAGTTTCGGAATTTTTAAGGCAATCCAAATCGTCGGTAATATCTATCTTTACTGGCAGCGGAAAACCAGGGAGGTATTTTTTATTCTCGCGAAATTTTTGGAATTTCGATACCAGCTCTTTTTCAAACGACCAGATCGAAACTTCGTTGCCGTTTTGGGCTAAGAGTATCGCAAGTGTTGTTCCCCAAGCCCCGGCGCCTAGAACAGTTATTTTACTCAAGATTTTTCACCGATCTTTCTTTCGGTCCCCGAGATCAATCGGCCGATATTGCTTTTATGCTTTATCAATATGAGAATACATGCTAAAAGGGATAATATAAAATATGGCACAGGCTTTCCCAAAAGAAGCATTAGAAGGGTTGTTGTAAGCGCGCCAATAATCGATGCGAGCGATACATAGCGAGACATAAGCATAACTAATGCGACAATTAAAAATACAAAGAAAAAGACATCCGGTGTTACGCCGAGCAGTACCCCAAGTCCTACCGCCGATCCTTTGCCGCCTTTAAATCCAAGAAATACAGAATACATATGGCCAAGTATTGCACCAAGACCTACTAATACAACAAGTAGTGGGTCGCCAAGATAATATATTGCAAGGCTAGCAGCCACAGTGCCTTTAAGCAGGTCAAGAATGAATACGGCGATGCCGGCTTTTGGTCCGATTATCCTTGCTACATTTGTAGCGCCAATATTGCCGCTGCCGCGTTTTGTAACATCGACATTGGCAATCCTGCCGAATAGGTACCCAAAGGGGATCGAACCGAGAAAATAGCCGATAATAATGAGAAAAATTGTTGTCATATAGCTATTATAACCGAGTTGATAGTGGCAGGCAAGTATGCTAGAATTGAGTCTCAAACCTCTTCATCGCGGGGTGGAGCAGCCTGGTAGCTCGCAAGGCTCATAACCTTGAGGCCGTAGGTTCAAATCCTACCCCCGCTATTTAATCTTGGAGAATGCCGTGAGTAATAAGTATATCCGGTTTTTTGATGACCTTAAGGCGGCCGATGTCCCGATCGTCGGCGGGAAAAATGCCTCTCTTAGTGAAATGTATTCAAATCTCAAAGACCAAGGTATCCCTGTTCCCAATGGTTTCGCTACAACTTCCGAAGCTTATTGGCGATTTGTTGAAGAAAATCATATTAAAGAAAAATTTGCCGCACTCATAGCACAGTATCAAAAGAATCCAAAGACCCTAAGCAAAGTCGGACTTGCTATCCGCGATCTATTTTTAGGATCAAAAATCCCTGACGAACTTAATGACGCAATTATTTCAAGTTATAGGGAACTTTCAAAATCTTATAACGTAAAAAATGCCGATGTGGCGGTCAGAAGCAGTGCGACAGCCGAAGACCTTCCTGATGCGAGCTTTGCAGGACAACAAGAAACTTTTTTAAATATCACATCAGAAGAAGAGCTTTTGGATGCATGCAGACGATGCTACGCATCTTTGTTTACCGATAGGGCGATAGCCTACCGCGAAGAAAAAAAGTTCGACCATCTAAAAGTCGCGCTTTCGATCGGCGTACAAAAAATGGTGAGGTCGGATCTCGCCGGCTCCGGCGTTATGTTTTCGCTTGATACCGATACCGGATTCCGTGATGTTGTAATAATCAACGCATCGTGGGGACTGGGCGAGAATATCGTCCAAGGCACTGTCAATCCGGACGAATATATCCTCTTTAAGCCGCTTCTCGACAAAGAAAATTTTACTCCAATTTTGGAAAAAACAGTCGGCGCAAAAGAAAAGAAAATGATATATATGAAGAGCGGACCGAAAAAAACGAAAAACATCTTAACTACAACAAAAGAACAACGATCTTATGTCCTAAATGATAAAGAAATACTCCAACTTGCCAAATGGGCTGTAATTATCGAAAAGCATTATGGCAAGCCAATGGATATGGAATGGGCAAAGGACGGGAAGACCGGCGATCTATTTATTGTACAAGCGAGGCCAGAAACAGTCGAATCGCGAAAAGAAGCTTTCGCTTTTAAAGAGTTCAGACTTCTTGAAAAAGGAAAAGTTTTAATAGAGGGAATGGCTGTCGGGCAAGCAATAATATCAGGCAAAGCTCAAGTTATTAAGAACCCAAAAGATATCGGTAAATTTGAAGACGGGTCTATCCTAATAACCGAAATGACCGATCCTGATTGGGTCCCGATCATGAGAAAAGCCGCTGGTATTGTGACCGATCACGGCGGCAGAACTTCTCATGCGGCAATTGTGAGCCGAGAGCTCGGGATCCCGGCAATTGTAGGAACTGGTTTAGCTACGCAGAAACTTAAACATGGCCAAGAGATCACGATCTCGTGCGCCGAGGGTGAGAAAGGTTTCGTGTATGAAGGTCTTCTAAAATTTGATCAGATCGATGTCGATCTGAAAAATCTTCCTAAGACCAAAACGCAGATAATGATGAATATTGGCGACCCTGCGGCAGGATTCAGATGGTGGAGGCTTCCAACACAAGGGATCGGTCTTGCTCGAATGGAATTTATAATTATCAATTCGATCAAGATCCATCCGATGGCTTTGGTAAAATTCAAACAGCTTAAAGATCTAAAAGCTAAAAAGAAAATTGGAAAGTTAACGGCTGGATATAAAGATAAAACGGAATTCTTTGTCGATAATCTTGCTCGCGGAATTTCGATGATCGCCGCATCGCAGTATCCGTATCCCGTAATTGTCAGGATGAGCGATTTTAAAACCAATGAATACGCAAATCTAATAGGCGGGGCCCAATTTGAATCCCATGAAGATAATCCGATGATCGGTTTTCGCGGAGCTTCCAGGTATTACAGCGAAAAGTACAAAGACGGCTTTGCGCTGGAATGCCGGGCTATCAAGCGTGTTCGAGACGAGATGGGGTTTGCAAATGTAGTCGTCATGATCCCATTTTGCCGCACAACCTCTGAAGCCGACAATGTCATTAAAGTTATGGAAGAGAACGGATTAAAGAGAGGGGAGAAAGGGCTGCAATTATATGTAATGGCCGAGATCCCTTCAAATATAATTCTTGCAGACCAATTCTCACAAAGGTTTGACGGATTTTCGATCGGGTCGAATGACCTAACGCAACTAACCCTTGGCATTGACCGCGATTCTGCGATCCTCGCAAAGCTTTTCGACGAGAGAAATGATGCCATAAAGAGATCGATCAAAAGCTTGATCGAAACAGCGCATAAATTCAATGTAAAGGTCGGTATATGCGGCCAAGCTCCAAGCGATTATCCCGATTTCGCGGAATTTCTTGTTGAATGCGGGATCGATTCGATGTCATTAAATCCCGATAGCGTAATTGAAATTATCAAATCGGTCGCATTGGCCGAAAAAAAACTTACTATGTAGTAACGTTAAAATAAATAGTCGTTGAAAGAGGCAATGTTACGGTTTTTCCGCGATCATCGGTCCCGCTTAAAGTGACATTCGCTTTAATAGCAAGCCCAGTTGAGAGTGAAATTGTAAATGCGTATGGCGCCGCCGCGCTTGCCGATACTGAACCGATCTTATTGAACACTTGCGTTGCAAGGGCCGAAGATGCGATATTCCCTATAGTTGCAGAGACGCTGCCCGAAACTTCGCCGCTTGCGCCAGTGCCTGAAGCCGCAGGAATCACAATGCTTACTCCCGATGTTTGCGCGTCGGGTTTCCACGAACCTGCGACCGATTGGGTATCGTTTACAACGCTGTATGTTACGGCCATCGACGTGAAAGTGACCTGGGGAAGTATTATTGATGAGATGTTCTCTTTTGCCCTGGTCGACAGCGCAAAGCTTAGAGTTGGAAGGGTTTGTTTTACTATATATCCCGTAGTTTTTGTGGTGTCGACGGAAGTTATTGAATATTGGACCAAAGCGCTTGAACTTGTCGACGAGGCGGAAAGGTTGTAATAGTCAGAAACATTTAACTGCGTGCTGCAGCCGCTTACAACTAACAAACAAATCCCAAATCCCAATGACCAAATCCCAACAATGAATTTATTATATTTTTTATATCGCGAAGCGATACAATGTTGGTCATTGGTCATTGGACATTGGACATTACTTTTCATATGGCCTCCTGTGTGCTTCCAGGCAAAATATACCACTATTCATAAGTCGATGCAACATGCTAGAATTAGATATATGCCTGATCTTAGTTTTGAGCAGAATATCAACCAAAGCTTGGAGATGCACTT
Source organism: Candidatus Saganbacteria bacterium (assembly GCA_016223245.1). NCBI lineage: Bacteria > Bacillati > Candidatus Saganbacteria bacterium. Next base: position 41,199 of record JACRPL010000021.1, read on the forward strand.
ATCCCCAAGGCTGTTATCAATGCTCAAGATATTGAGCCTTCCCTACGCAGATATGGTCTCGGAGATCGAAAAAGCATCGGAAGAAAACCCTTTCCTCGAGATCGAAAAACACGATTCCCTGATTGAGTATCTCAAATACCTTCAAACCAATAAAAAAGCCAAGAAAGAAGTTGATTTTAAGGAATATCCCGGTTTGGAGAATATCAAAGACATTGACAAGACCCTGCATACTTTTTTAGTCGACCAAATAAATAAGCTAGAGCTTGGCGAGATGGAGAACAAGATCGCGCTGGAATTGATATCTGACATCGATGCGCGTGGATATTTGAACGGCTATGATGAGCTAAAAAACAAGATCTCTAAGGAATTTGGTGTGACAGGGCCGAAAGTCGATGAAATATTGGAATTGGTGCAAACATTGGAGCCAGAAGGCGTGGGTGCCCGCAATCTTAAAGAATGCCTGTTAATCCAAGTCAATGAATTCGGGTTTGATAATGATATGCTTCAAGAAAAGATTGCGGAAGTTATAACAGACCATCTCGAAGCTTTGGGAAATAAAGGATACAAAGAGATCGCGGGCGTGCTCCAAATAACTGAAGATGGAGTGAAAGAGATAAAGAATTTTATCGAAAATAATCTCAATCCTTATCCTGGCTCTGGCTTCGGCGAGCCGGAGCACCAGATCACCCCGTCGTTCTCGATTACAAAAGAAGGCAAAGAATTGAAGCTTGTGAACCGCAATAATGGGGATCATTATGGAAACTCAAAAAGATTTTTTTGAAAAAGGCGCTTTATACCTTTTGCCCTTGGAACAAAAAGAGCTGGCAGTAAGGCTTGGTCTGCACCCGTCGACCATCTCGCGTGCGATCGCAGGGAAATATGCGCAAACACCTCTAGGTCTCCTGCCTTTGAAATTCTTGTGTCCCAGGGAATTCAAGGGCAATACCCCCGCCTCGATAAAGGCCAAAATGTCCGATTTGGTTTCAACAGAAGACAAGATGAGCCCTTTGAGCGACGATGACATAAAAAACACGCTGTTGAGCCTTGGAGTTAGGATCGAACGAAGGACCATTGCCGCTTACCGCAAACAGCTTGGCATTTTGCCTGCATCCGAGAGAATAAAAAAATGAATAAAAAAGAAAAAATCGCGACTATCCTAATTGTTGACGATGAGGAATCAATAAGGGATTCGATGCGGATACTGCTTTCAGAAAATTATCACGTGTTATTCGCATCCGATGGGAGGCAGGCTATAGAGATCGTAAAGAATAGCCCGCCTGATCTCATGCTATTAGACATTAGGCTGCCGGAGATCGACGGAATCGAAGTCTTAAAACGCGTAAAAGACCTCGAACCTGATCTTGACGTCATAATGGTAACCGCTATGAATACGGTGCAGTACGCAGTCGAGGCGATAAAAGCGGGAGCGTACGATTATATTACAAAACCGTTTGATATTGCCACGATCTCAACGCTTGTCGAAAAAATAACAGAGAAAAAAGCATTGTTGAAAGAAAATCTCTACCTAAAAGAAGAGATCCATAAAAAGTTCCAATTTGAAAAGATAATAGGGAACAGCCCCGCAATGAGGGAGATATTTTCCTTGATATCGCAGATATCGCGCAACGATTCGACCATATTGATCCAGGGTGAATCCGGCACCGGCAAAGAGCTTGTCGCCCGCGCGATACACAATACGAGCGGCCGCGTGAACAAGCTTTTTGTCCCCGTCAATTGCGCCGCGATCCCCGAAAACCTTCTGGAATCCGAATTGTTCGGCCATGAAAAGGGCGCGTTCACCGGGGCATTTGACCGCAAACTTGGGAAATTCGAAATAGCCGAAGGAGGTACCCTTTTCTTGGACGAAATAGGGAGCCTTCCGCTCTCCATGCAGGGGAAACTTTTAAGGGCTTTGCAGGAAAAAGAAATTGAGCGGGTGGGCGGGTCAAAGCCCATACCGACTGATGTACGGATCATTTCGGCAACGAATACGGACCTGAACCGCGCGGTCCTCGACGATAAATTCAGGAAAGACCTGTATTACAGGCTAAACGTTATTCCCATTATCGTCCCGCCCCTAAAAGACAGGCGTGAAGATATAACTTTTTTGGTCGAGCATTTCCTTTCATATTATAACAATGAGTTCGGGAAAAATATCAAAGGATTTTCTGAATCGGCAATGGGCGCGCTATACAATTACGATTGGCCGGGCAATGTCAGGGAACTGCAAAACCTTGTCGAAAGGGTTACGGCTCTCTCAAAAACAGATATTATAGAAGTTAACAGGCTGCCCAAAGAGATCGTAAGCAGGGAATCGGATTCCGTTATCGATATTTCAAGCGACTTGGATTTTAAGAAAGCCTCGATGAAGTTTGAAGCCGCATTCATCAAAAGAGTCCTTGAAAAAGCAAAGGGCCGAAAATCAAAAGCCGCTGAACTTATGGGCATCCACCGCAACACCCTCCTCCAAATTGAAAGGAAATTGAAAGACCGCTCAAGCTAAGCTATAATATTGATTGAAAGAGAGGCAAATAAAATGGATCATGATATCAAGGATAAGTTATTGGCGGGAAAAGGAAAAAGAAGGATCGAATGGGCTGACCACGATATGCCGGTACTTCGGCAGGTCAGGGAAAAATTCGGGAAGAATAAACCCTTGGCTGGACTTAAGATGTCGGCGTGCCTGCACGTGACGGCTGAAACTGCAAATTTAGTTAGAGCCCTCAAAGCTGGAGGCGCGGACGTAGTTCTTTGCGCGTCAAACCCGCTTTCAACGCAAGACGATGTTGCGGCATCTCTTGTTTTCGATTATGAGATCCCCGTCTTTGCAATTAAAGGCGAAGATAACAAGACATATTACGAACATCTCCATGCATGCCTTAATAATAAGCCGCAAATCACGATGGATGACGGCGCTGATCTTGTCACGATGATCCATAAAGAATATAAAGATCTTATCCCGGGGATTATAGGCTCTATGGAAGAAACAACAACTGGAGTTATAAGGCTCAAAGCCATGGAGAGGGATAAAGCTCTCATGATACCAGTCATTGCCGTAAACGATGCCGCGACAAAAAACCTTTTCGACAATCGATATGGGACAGGCCAATCGACAATAGACGGCATTATTCGCGCGACAGATGTGCTTCTTGCCGGTAAAAATATGGTCGTAGCGGGATATGGCTGGTGCGGAAAAGGTTTTGCGATGCGAGCTCGCGGCCTTGGCGCCAATGTTATAGTAACTGAAATTGACCCTGTAAAAGCGATCGAAGCCGTAATGGACGGATTTAGGGTGATGCCTATGATCGAAGCTGCGAAGATAGGGGATATTTTCTGCACACTGACAGGCGATATACATGTTATTGCAACCGAACATTTTAAAGCCATGAAAGATGGCGCGATCGTTTGTAATTCCGGACATTTCAATTGCGAGATCGATACTGAAGGATTAAAGAATATCTCAAAGTCCGTAAACACTGAGGTTAGGAATTTTGTCGACCAATATGTAATGGCCGACGGCAGAAAAATAAATCTTTTAGCCGATGGCCGCTTGATCAATTTAGCCGCGGCCGAAGGCCATCCAGCTTCCGTTATGGATATGAGCTTTTCGACCCAAGCTTTGGCTTCCGAATTCTGCGTTTCCAATAAAGGGGAACTTAAGTCGCAAGTCTACTATGTTCCAAAGGAGATAGAAGATTGGGTTGCGAAATTAAAGCTCAAATCAATGGGCATTGATATCGATGTCTTGACCCCTGAACAAGAAAAATATCTTTCTTCTTGGTCGGAAGGGACATGAAAAAATGACAAATGTCTAATGACAAATGTCAAATTATTGAATAAATTATATTAATGGAACAGCAACAATTATTAGAAGCAATTGAGAATATTAGGCGCGATAAGCACGATCCCTGGCGGTATATGTTATTTACATTTTTGAACGGCATGGCGCAAGGACTTGGCGTCGCGCTTGGAATGACAGTGGTTTTGGGGTTAGCATTGTTTATTTTGACCCAGGTGATCGCCAACATGGTAAATGTCCCGATAATCGGGCATTATTTCAATGAGCTCGGGCGACTGATCGATATCTACAGCAAGCAAGGCGGCAAATTAAGGTAAATGCTTTTTTTTGTTGTTTCTTCACTGATATTCCTTGCCGACCAGGCAATAAAATATCACGTTCATAATTTAATGTTTGTCAATCAAAGCATTCCTGTTATTGACGGCATTATGAGCTTGACCTATGTCAGGAATAAAGGGGCGGCGTTCAGCTTATTTTCAGGAGAAAGCGCTTTTTTAATTATTGTCGGCGCGCTTGTAGTCGCAGCAATAATTTATTTCCATGAAAAAATGGAATTCAACGATTTTCTCCAGTTCCCGCTTGCGATGCTTTTGGGCGGGAGCGTCGGCAATATTTTTGACAGGATATTCCGCACATACGTCATAGATTATATAGATTTCCATTTTTTTCCGGTATTTAACCTGGCTGATATTGCGATAAATATTTCGGTCTTTCTTATTATCCTGCGCTTATTTTATAAAGGGAGGAAAGTATAATGCATCCAGTGCTCATGAAATTGGGGCCGTTTTCTTTCTATTCGTATGGGTTCATGGTCGCGCTTGGTTTTGTCGCAGGCATCTTGCTGGCGTTTTTTCTTGCCAAAAAAGCCGGCATCGATCCGGAAAAAATATTTGATGTTGCCCTTTTTGTCATTGTAGGGTCGATATTAGGCGCGCGGCTTTTTTACGTGATATTCTATTGGCCGGACCTTAAAAGCCCATGGGAAGCTTTTATGATATGGAACGGCGGGCTTATTTTTTACGGCGGGGTATTGTTCGCGATATTCGGGGTCATTATCGCATCAAGGATATTTAAGATCGACATATTGGATATGCTTGACGTCGCGACTCCACCAACAGCTTTAGGTTATGCATTCGGGCGAATTGGCTGCTTTCTAAACGGCTGCTGTTCGGGCGTCAAATGCGATCTTCCTTGGGCTATGCATTTCCCAAGTCTTGAGGGATTGAGGCATCCGACGCAATTATATTCTTCGATCTCAGGGCTTATAATGCTCGCAGTTTTGCTTCTGGTATTTTATAAACGAGGCTTTAAGGGCCAAGTTTTTTCTTTAGGCATTTGTCTTTATGCTGTCTATCGATTTATTGTCGAATATTATCGCGATCTTCCAAGAGTTTTTGTCGGGCTTACCGAAGCCCAGATCGCTTCAGTTTTTATCTTTGTTGCAGGCGTTATACTTTATGGAATATTTTATAAAAGAGCAGAATCAGAATAAACGGCTGGATGTCTTTGTTTCAAAACTAGATATCGGGCTATCAAGATCGCAGGCAAAGCGGCTCATAGACCATAACGAAATATTATTAAATGGGCTTCCCGCAAAATCGAGCCATGTTTTAAGGCCAAATGATAAAGTTGCCGTCAATATTCCGAAGCCCGCGAAACTTGAAGCAGTATCCCAAGATATTCCCCTTAATATTATTTATGAAGACCAGGATTTAATCGTTGTAAACAAGCCGCGCGGAATGGTCGTCCATCCGGCGGCAGGGAATTATTCCGGAACTTTAGTCAATGCGCTGTTATTCCATTGTAAAGATCTTTCAGGAATTGGAGGCGTTATGCGTCCCGGCATCGTTCATCGTCTGGACAAAGATACAACAGGCGTAATTGTCGCCACAAAAAACGATAATGCGCACGCGTCATTAAGCAAACAATTCAAAGATCATGCGGTAAAAAAAATATATCTTGCTTTGGTCAAAGGCATTGTAAAAGACGATAAAGGGGAGATAAACGAACCGATAGGGCGGCATCCCGTAAATAGAAAAAAAATGGCTGTCATCAGTAGGGTCAAGGGTCAAGGGGCAAGCGGCAAGACGAGGGAAGCTTATACCGAATATGAGGTCGTTAAGCGATTTTCGGATACAACACTTCTAACAATTAATCTTGGAACAGGGCGCACTCACCAGATTAGGGTCCACATGGCGCATTTGGGCCATCCGCTTGTAGGTGATCCGGTGTATGGAAAAGGCCCCTCGACTTCGCTCGGGGTAAACGGACAAATGCTGCATGCCGAAACTTTAGGTTTTAAGCATCCAACGACCGGAAAATATATGGAGTTTAAGGCCGAGATGCCTGATGATATGAAAGTTTTTTTAGTAGATCACGTAAGAAGTTAAGAAGCCTAGGAACGCTGGGAAGAAAATAAAGATCGATGTCTCAACAAGCCCGCCGAACTCGATGCCGACAAGCTTTAATATTCCATACATAGAAAGCCCGATTAGTACGCTTAGAAATGCCCCATGAAAAAATCTCTTTAATATAGAAATAATCGGATTAGTTTTAGGAATATTCTTTTCTTCAACAATAATATGCGGAACGCTTTCTTCCGGAAGCGGATGAAGAAGCCTTACTTGTATATTTGCCGGAACTTTCGCTAACACTTTAAACCTCCAAGGATCCCTATTTTATTATCGCGTCGAAATATGAAAAATTTCAGTTTATTTTATTAAATTGTGAGATGTATAGGTACATCCAAGCGTATGTTATAATTTATTGATAATGCTAGCTATCGATGTCGGGAATACTTCAACAAGTGTTGGGCTTTTTGAAGGCTTAAGGCTTAAGAGGGAATGGCGGATGGAGACGGAAAGCCTAAAGGACTTTTTTGAACCTGCGAATGAATTCGCGGTTACAAAAAAGAGCAACATTGTGAGGAACCGAGAATTAATTCTCAGGTTCCGAACCGAGCTAGATTGTATTGTTTCATCTGTCGTCCCGAAAGTTGATAAGTTTATTAAAAAAGCTTTTCCAAAAGCGATCTTTATCAGCCACAAAAATATCGGGATCAGAATAAAAGTCAAAAATCCGTCCGAGGTTGGGGCGGATCGGCTGGTTAATGCATTAGCTGTAAGCAAATTGTATGGTACGCCAGCAATTGTCGTCGATTTCGGGACAGCTACGACTTTTGATGTCATCTCAAAAAATGGGGAATATTTAGGCGGAACTATTGTTCCGGGCATCCAAATGTCAGTTGATGCTTTGCACGAAAGGACCGCGAAGCTACCAAAGATAACTATCAAAGCACCAAAGAAAGTAATAGGGGATTCAACAATTTCCGCTATGCAATCAGGGATCCTTTATGGATATGTTTCGTTGGTGGAGGGAATGATCTCAAGAATTAAATCCGAAATCCTAAATTCGAAATCCGAAACAAATTCTAAATCTAAAATCCTAATTGTGGCTACTGGAGGCTATGCTAAATTTATAGCGAAATACGCCTTAGGAATTGATATAATTGATACGGATCTCACTCTAAAAGGATTGATGGGAATAGCTTATGAACTGGATATTTGAATGGTTTCAAAATAGGCGCATCTACTACGAAGATATATTAAGGAAGCTTAACGAAAAGAAAATTAATTATCTTTTAGTCGGCGGGCTTGCTGTTTCCATGTACAAAGTCCCGCCAAGATTTACTATGGATATTGACCTGATCGTTGAATTTGCCCCCGAAAATGTTTCAAAATTCATCAAAGTGTTATTGGAGCTTGGCTACAAGCCTAAAGTACCGGTTGATCCGTCGGATTTTGCAGATCCTAAAAAAAGAGAGCAATGGATAAAAGAAAAAAATATGAAGGTTTTTGCTTTTACCCACCCGGACAGGGATTATGAGCTTGTCGATGTATTTGTCGATTACCCGATGGATTATAAGGCGATGGAATCCGAAAAAAAAGTTATTAATGTAAAGGGAATGAAAATATTCGTTCCGAGCAAAAAGCATCTGATCGCCCTAAAGAAAATGGCCGGAAGGCCGGAAGATCTTGTCGATATTAAAAATTTGGAGGCCTTGCCGGATGACGAGGAGGAAATAAGAGAATGAAATACGATTGGCAAGGGTCAAATTCTGAAAGATTTAAAAAGCTTTCTGCTTTAGATGTGCTTGAATGGATGGAGAAGACCAGCCAATTTTACAGAAAAGTCATGTCAAAAGATGATCTTGTTAAAATACGGGAATTAAAGGAGAAAAATCTTCAAAATGTCAGAAGAACTAAGTGATCTGTTAAAAATTAGACGACAGAAACTTGATGACCTGCGAGCTGCGGGGATAAATCCATTCCCATATAAATATGATAGAAGCATAACCGCGCAAGAGATCATAAAGAATTTTGATTCGCTTGTGGAACATCAAGAAAGCCCTGACATTGTGTCGGTTGCAGGCCGAATCATGACTAAGCGCGGCCATGGCAAAGCCTCATTCGCGACGATACAAGATGAATCTGGGAAAATACAAATATACGCAAGACAAGATGTATTGAACGAAAAATATGATTTTTACTCAAAATTGGATATCGGAGATATCATCGGGGTCAAAGGCCATGTCTTTAAAACAAAGACCGGCGAAACAACTGTTCGTGTAGAAGATTGGACACTTCTTTGCAAGAGCCTTCATCCGCTGCCAGAAAAATGGCATGGATTAACTGACAAAGAGCTTTGCTACCGCGAGCGGTATGTTGATCTGATAACTAATTCGGAAACTCGAGATACATTCAAAAAGCGGTCAAAGATCATCTCTAATATAAGGAACTTTCTTGAAACAAAGGGTTTTATGGAAGTTGAAACACCTATACTCCACGTTTTACAGGGCGGAGCCGCCGCAAGGCCGTTCGAAACCTTCCACGACACACTCGATATGCCATTCTTCCTAAGAATAGCGCCAGAGCTTTATCTTAAAAGATTGATCGTCGGCGGATTTGAAAAAGTGTTCGAATTAGGGCGTGCTTTTAGGAATGAAGGAATGTCATTTAAACATAATCCTGAATACACAATGCTTGAAGTGTACGAGACTTATGTTGACTACCAAGCTGTAATGAAGATGACAGAGGATATGATAGTTGAAGTGCTACAGAAGGCTGTTGGGTCTCTCAAATTGGAATTTCGAGGGGAGCCAGTTGACTTTACGCCTCCATTCAAACGAATGCCTCTTCTTGAAGTGTTGAAGCATTACGGGAATATCGATATAGCAAACAAATCAGATGAAGAGATACGACAGATCGGAAAAACTAATGGGATAGAAGGGGCGATGGAGCTTGGTGTCGGAAAAGTAATAAATGAACTTTACGACAAGTTTGTAGAGCCAAACCTCCGCCAGCCGACATTTATCATTGATTATCCAATTGAAACTTCGCCATTAGCCAAGAAGAAAAGAGATAACGACAGGTTAGTCGAAAGATTCGAGTTGATAGTCTGCGGAATGGAGATAGCCAACGCTTTCTCGGAATTGAACGATCCGATCGATCAGCGCGAGAGATTTACCAAACAGGCAGAACTCAAAGCGGCAGGGGATATCGAGGCCGAATCAATGGATGAAGATTTCCTCCGAGCGTTAGAGTACGGAATGCCTCCAACGGGAGGGTTGGGCGTTGGGGTCGACCGTTTGGTGATGTTGGCGACAAATTCACCAACGATCCGCGATGTACTCCTGTTCCCTCATATGAAGCCGATCCAGAACGCGCAGACTAAAAAAGAAGAACTTGAAGTATTGGATCGACCCCCACTTAATCTCCCCCTTGGTAAGGGGGAGAAATAGAGGGGGTATAAGTTGAAAGTAATCGATCTATTTAAGCCAGGCTATCAGACAATATCTTTCGAGTTCTTTCCGCCAAAAACCCTCGAACAAGAAGCAAATCTCTTTAAGGTTTTAGGCGAGCTTAAGAAATTCGATCCCGATTTTGTATCTGTAACTTATGGCGCAATGGGGACAACACGAGAGAAAACTTTTAAATGGGTAAAAATGATCAAAGAAGAATTTGGCATTGAGCCCGTCGTCCACCTGACCTGCATTGCCGCCACAAAAGACTCGATTAAATCCCAGTTGGACGAATTATCCGCTATGGAAGTGTTTAATATCCTTGCTTTACGCGGTGATCCTCCAGAGGGTGACGATTCTTTTGAGCCGCCAAAGAACGGTTTTAAATATGCAAAAGATCTTGTTTTATTCATTAAAAATCATCACCCTGAGTTTTGTGTTGGTGTTGCCGGGTTTCCAGAGGGGCATATATCAACAAAAGATCTTACATTGGACATTAAATATCTAAAAGAAAAGATAGAAGCCGGCGCTCAATATATCGTCACCCAGATGTTTTTCGACAATAGATATTTCTTTGATTTTGTTGAACAATGCAAAAAAGCCGGTATTAATATCCCGATTGTCCCGGGAATTATGCCGATCACAAATTTAAAACAGGTAAAAAAGATCACAAGCATTTGCGGGGCGACTATTCCTCAAGAAGAATTAAATCAGTTGGAAGAATATGCGGATGACCAATGCGCCGTTGAAAAATTTGGGATCGATCGCGCGGTAAAGCAATGCAAAGAGCTGCTAGAATCAAAAGCTTGCGGTATTCATTTTTTTGTTATGAACCAATCAGGACCGATATCGAAAATAATTTCAAATCTTACTCGATAAATTCCCTTAACTCTAAAATATATGGGCGTAATTTATTAAATGCAGCAACTTCGATCTGTCTTATTCTTTCTCTTGTTAGACCAAGCATTTGACCGACTTCCTCGAACGTATGGTCGATATTTCCATTCAATCCAAATCTTTGTTCAAGCACAAATCTTTCTTTGCCCTTGAGCGATGTAACCAGTTCCTTTTTTAATGATTCACTTAACATCCTCTTCATTGTTTCAGCTTCAGGGTTTGGCGACGATTGATCCGATACCCCACTTCCGAGTTCAGCATCTCCATCTAATTTGGGCGCATTTAAAGATAAAGTTTGTTGTGTTTGTTTTTTTATTCCTCTTAATTTTGCAAGAGGAATTTCGAGGTATGCCGCAATTTCCGACTCTTCCGGCTCCCGCTCGAAAGCGATCCGGAGTTCGCATTCCGCGCGATTTATTTTTTTCATGATATCTTGAGTATAGTTTGAAATCCATATCGTACGCCCTTGATTCCCAATTGCACGCAATATTTCTGCTTTGATCCAAATGCATCCATAATGGGCTAAAGTTCCTTTTTCCGGTTCGTACAATTCAACAGCCCTATATAGGCCAAGAATACCTTCTTGTACGAGGTCGGCAAAATCCAATCCTCTTCCAACATATTTCTTTGCCATCATGTAAACAAGTCTCATATTTTCGTTAACAGTGGCCCAATTTTTTCTGGAGAGGTCAGCGCTATTATCTACCGGCAGGTGCATTCGTTTTGTTGTATTCCAATTTATTGAAGTCATTTCGTCTTCGGGGATCCCAAATTTATCGACCTTCATTCTTTTGAATATGGCCTCGTTCCCCGGAGTAGGGTGGCACAAGGCCCACCTTGTGAGATAGGATAAGTTCGGGTCGTTAAATAATACCTTTAAGGCCAGAAGCATTCTTTTTCCGGTGAATTTGTCAAAGTCGAGCAAGGAAGGCAGGAGCCTGAAAGCATTTTGGAAAAGATACGGATCGCTTCCGTAATATCCATGCGCCAATCCCGACAGAACTTCAAGGGCATAAGCAATGCTTGTCGAGTTGTGTGTTTCTTGATTGAAATACTGGGCAAGCGCCATTAAATTCTGTTCGCTTGTGTTGGACCTTGTTATGTTTTGGACGAGCCATTCATAGTATTCTTTTCTTTTTTTTAAGTGCGCTTCTCTTGTAAGGTCGGATGATTTTACTTCCATAGCTTTTTTCAATAGTTCAAAATCATAAGGATTCGCTCGATATGCTTCCGCGTATAATTCAAAAGCCTTATTAAAACCATCTGGATCAAGCAAACTTTTTCCCGCAGAATCAAAATGCACTGCCGCTTGTTTTGCTTTTTCACCCGAGATAGGCTTATCTACCGTTAGATCTTGTTCACCCGATCTTGCGCGAATGATAAGCTCGCACAATTCCCTTTCATCTCGGCTCATCCTCGCCGCGTCAGTAAAAAATAGCACTTCTTTCCCATCAAAAGCAAGAAGGGATAACTGCAATGGCTTCATTTCCCATGGGCACCTGTGCGTCACAAACATTAATACATCGCCGAATTTGATCTTTTGTACGCTGTTCGCGACACTTGTACTGAATTGTTCGATCAGACGGTATCCGTGCAATTTATCTTTTTCAAGAAATGAGAAAGTAGTGTTTGCCAGTGTGAATTTTTCCCATGACCATTCCCAATTCAATACGAAAGGCAAAACGGTTCTGTTGTTTTTTTTATCTGTGTGGATAAGTGCGCAAACCTTATTTCCAATCGCTTCAACTTCAAGCATAACGCCTGCTTGCAAGCCAAGTTTTTTGGCTATTTCTTCGCCAATTCGGATGACAGGTTTTTTACCGAAGCAGATATAGTAGCTAGTTTTTCCCTTTACTGAGTCAGCGCAAACTTTAGTAAATATCTTTTCTTCAGCGTCTTTTAACTTATGTTTTTCTATTTGCTCTCCGCCAATCAAGATTGTAGTTTTTCCTTCTTTGTCATGTTTCCTTGTAATTGATAAAGGATTTTTACTGCTGTTTTCAGCAAATATCTGGTAGACGGAGCCATCTTTTATTCTTATCTTGAATACTTCGTTTTCTTTTCTTCGCCTCCCGGCAAAGAAAATCTTTATGCCAAATATTTCCGATGAAAATATCGAATCTTTTTTATTTGAAACGACAAAATAATTTGTAATTCCTAGGTTTATAAAATAGAAGAGGAAGTTTTTTAGGTCGAAGTTAAGGTCGCCAATAAAACTATTATCTTTGGCATTAAACATGAGCAGAATTATGTCTTCTCCGATTCTTTGCGGGGCAAGGAGAACTTCCGTTTTTTCGCGGATTCCCGTCGGATATGGGATCAGTTTGCCTTCGTGTTCAAACATAACTATCCCCAATTCGTCGGATTCGGTCCGAAGAAGTCCGGAAAATCCTATGCCAAGTTTTGCTTCATCCATGAAAGTCGTAAAAAAGTTATTTCGATCAGTTATTTCAGGCCTAGTTTTAAGTATTGCCCCATCATAGCCAAGAGCTACCTCCCAGAAGTTTATTCCTGGTTTTTTCTGTCCAATCCCATTTACCGTATCTACAGGGATTCCGTTAACAACGAGAGGGCTCCCGTCGATCCTTAAAAATGCTCCATGGCGGTCAACAGGGATTGCAAGCTTTGCTTCGCCTGTTTTGTCAATAAACATTAAACCTGAACCAGAAGAAAATGAAACATTGCAGCCACCGCGCGCCAACATTTTGTTTGTCCCATTAGACCTCGAAAATGAGAATTTCCAACCATTTACTCTAACTGCGGTTAACTGCGGGCTTGTATGAGGGGCTCTTGATCTTACAAGTTCCATGTATATATATCGAAAGAATTAGGGGCAGATTTCAGTTATCTTCCGCCGACAACGATCTGGGGAATTCTAATAGTAGGCTGGGCATCGGACACTGGTACATGGTCATATTTGCCGCAGATGCCGACCTGGAAGCCAAGGTCGGATCCTACCATATCAATAGTTTCTAAAACTCTAGGCCCGTTCCCTGTAAGAATTGCACCACGAACTGGATGCGTAACTTTTCCGTTCTCGATAAGATAGCCCTCATTTATTTCAAAAACAAAATCGCCATTGGCGACATTTACTTCTCCGCCGCCTATTCGAATAACTAATATTCCATTCTTTACGGAATCAATTATCTCTTGAGGATCGGAATGGCCTGAAGCGATCATTGTATTTGTCATGCGAGGAACAGGCTTTGTCCTGAATGATTCCCGGCGCCCATTTCCCGATGATTTTATTCCAAGTTCCCTTGCCGTATACCAATCGCTTAGAAATCCTTTTAGAATTCCATTCTCTATTAGAATGGTCTTTTGTGCAGGGGTTCCTTCATCATCAAATGCAGCTGATCCAAATTTTTGAGGAAGGGTAGTGTCGTCAATTACAGTTATAAGCGGGCTTGCGACGAATTTTCCAAGCTTCCCGTTGAAAATAGATGTTCCTTTCATAATAAAATCCGCTTCAAGCGAATGTCCGCATGCTTCATGAATTAATGTTCCGCCGGCTTCAGATGATAATACCGCCATCATTTTGCCTGATGGAGCATGAGGCGCATCAAGCATAAGCACAGCTCTTTTTGCAGCTTTACCCGCCATTTCAGCCGGAGGATAAATATCAAATAGTTCAAAACCGACAGATCCTCCAGGAGCTTCATATCCGGTTTGGAGCACTCCGTTCTTTTCGGCTATGACATTAATAAAATATCTTGAGCGGATGCGATTGTCTTCTATATATATGCCTTCAGAATTAGCGATCGTCACCGCTTGGTTTGTGTCGGAATATCTAACTGTTACTTGTTTTATCTTTGGGCCGAACGATCTTGCGGTTTTATTTAATATATCGACCATGCCGATCTTTTCATCTAGTACGATCAGGTTAGGCCTTTTAAGGATTGAACTCATTTGTTCAGGGATATTGGGAACAATATCTTTTATTTTTTTTGGTTCGCCTTTGATCGATTGAGCGATCTTCTGCGCGGCGGATATTAGCCCCTCATAACTTGTATCAGTTGATGCTATGTATGAAACTTCTTTATTTGAAATAAGGCGGATACCTGCGCCAATATCCGTGCCTGAGATTATCTTTTCTATTTTATTATCTTCGCAGGAAACGGTTGTCGCGTTCGATTCTTCAATAAAGACCTCGGCGAGATCCCCGCCGTTTTTGAGGGCGGTAGATAGAATTTCTTCAAGATTATTGAGAGAAAGCATCAGTTAGAGGTTAAGACTTTTTCTTCTATATGTTTGATTCTTTCTTCATGGTTCTCAAGCTTGACTTCTTGTCGGCGGGATTGAGCATATGACATCTTTTGTTCAATGGACAGATCTTCAAGTTTTTTCATTATTTTATCTTGGCTTGTGAGGATATCGTTTTTTAATTCTGATTTTAAGCTATTAAGACCGGTTTGAAGTTCCTGTTTTGTGGCAAATATTGCAGAAAACTTAATAATAATGTTTTCAATGTCTTTTTTTGTGATTACCATATTAAGAATATTATATATATCCAGCTTATTAATTGCAACATGAAATTTTAATTCTTCTTTCGCCTGCTGCAATTATCTAGTGTTTTTGACGATATATATGCGGGCCAAAAAGAAAAAGATAATCCATGGGAAAATGGGTTGATTTTTCAGAGGTCTCAGTAAGAGATAAACAAATTGATCAATACGAATTTATATATTAAACCCGGGCAGTTAAGACCCTTAGGGCTTGGAAAAGTTGAACAGAGAATGGTACTAAATGTTGTAAATGGAATTGGGCGCCTCGAAAGCCGTTTTCTTTTGCTTTTCCATATATTTTATTTCAGCAAGGGCAAAATGGATGTTTGCCAGCATGCAGCTTTCGCGTTATCGCGAGTGCTTGGAGCAAGATATGATCTTCCGGTGTCCAACACTTTGAAGCCAAATATTGATCATATAGAAATAGCAGTCGGGGTATTTGCTCCGCAGGATCTTTCGAGATCCTTTCATCAGACATTTTTAAAAGTGTTTCTTAAAGGCAAGACATTTTACCTCGATCCAACCCTTAAGTATTTAGAGGAGGATGTCCCATCGATCATTTTGCGCGAATATCCGGCTGGCGAATTCGACAGCCGCCTTCAAAATGAATTCATGATAGAACCGTACGCTCCAAACCATCGTGCTTATGCGCACCGTGCCATAATTGCAAGCCAGTACCTTGATCTCGGAAGCCGTGCAAAATACGTTGAGGCATCGTTACGATTGCTGCATGATCCAAAACTGGTCGTTGATGTTGACCAACGCGAAGCGATATATTTCAGCCAGGATGACTGGACTAGACTTGATAGGATAATAAGAGCTATTGAACCAAAGGGAGGCCTTCCTTCTATTGAAACACAAGTTGAACAATTATCTGGTGATGAACTTTTGCGCTGGAGTGTATTTGGCGGCATTTAGTCCAGCTCACTTCGCTTCCGCCCAGTTCTCCCCAACTCCAATATCAATTTTTAGAGGGACAGAAAGCTTTAAGGCATTCTGCATTTCATCTTGGATGATCTTTTTAACTTTATCGACTTCAGAATTCGGGACTTCGAAGACCAATTCGTCGTGGACCTGCAGGATCATTTGACATTTGACACTTGACATTTGACATTTGCGATGGATATTTACCATCGCTAACTTTATCATATCGGCTGCGGTTCCTTGGACTGGAGTATTTATAGCCGTTCTCTCGGCAAAACCTCTCATTCCTTGATTGGGAGAATTAATATCGGGTAGGGGGCGTTTTCGCCCAAGCATCGTTGTTACAAATCCTGTATCTTTAGCATCTTTAATAGTTTTTTCTATAAAAGCCTTTATGCCGGGATATCTTTTGAAATATTTTTCAATAAATTGCTCGGCTTCCGTTCTTTTGATCTTTAAACTTTTAGCCAAGCCAAAACCGGATATCCCGTAAATGATCCCAAAATTAACTGTTTTAGCGCTTGATCTCATTTCTTTTGTAACTTTATCAAGAGGTACATTGAAGATATCGGCAGCCGTTGCAGTATGGATATCTTCATCCAATTTGAAAGCCTCAATAAATTTTTCATCTTGTGAAAGATGCGCGAGAACCCTTAATTCAATTTGAGAATAATCGGCCGCAATTATCTTATATCCTTTATTTTGCGGGACAAATGCTTCTCTTACTCTTTTTCCAAGTTCGGATTTTACGGGAATATTCTGCATATTTGGATTTGAGCTCGATAACCTGCCTGTCGCAGTGATCGTTTGGTTGAAATTTGCATGAACGCGTCCGGTTTCTTTATTTATTAGTTCCGGCAAAGTATCAACGTAGGTTGATTTGAGTTTGTTCAATCCTCGATATTCCAGAAGTTTTTCAGCGATCTCAAATTGGCCGGACAATTCTTCCAATACTTCCGCATCTGTTGAAGCGCCTGTTTTTGTTTTCTTAATTATGGGCAGCTTTAGTTTCTCAA
The DNA here is from genome assembly GCA_016223245.1 of Candidatus Saganbacteria bacterium. Classification (NCBI taxonomy): domain Bacteria; kingdom Bacillati; species Candidatus Saganbacteria bacterium. Next base: position 58,140 of record JACRPL010000021.1, read on the forward strand.
ATAAAACTACAGCCAATTGCTTTGGAGAGTTCAAATTGAAAACTTCTCCGCATATGGCAAAGATGTGCCGCTCAAGATCTTTCATTGCAAGTTCGATCTCTTGGCTAAGTTTCTTTAAGTATTTGGCATCGATGAAAACACCTGTCTCTTCCATTTTGATCAACACATCAAGCAATGGCATCTCAATTTTGTTAAAGACATCCTCCATATTTTCCGACTTGAGAGTTTTCTCAAAGACTTCTTTTAACCCGCGAGTCACATCGGCATCCGAACATGCGTAATCTTTCGCGACATCTATCGGAACTGTTGCGAAGTTGCCTTCAGACCCAAGTTCATCGAAGTTTATCATTTCTGTTCGGCCAAGATACTGCGCGCCGACTTTCTTTAAACTATACCTGCCGATAGTCGGGTCGATCAAATATGCGGCTACCATGGTGTCGAAATAGGGTGACGATACTTCAATATCGTATTTTTTCATCACCTCGACGTCGTACTTTAAATTATGTCCGATCTTGAGCTTGGTTTTATCTTCAAAAATCGGTTTTAGCGCAGTTAATGCCATTTTAATATTAACTTGCGGCTGAACGCCGCGGTTAATGCTTTTGGAACCGCGAGCCGTGCCTACCGGCAGGCAGGGTTCACTCGCAGGTTCCACCTTGTGCCCAAAAGGCAAATAAAAAGCTTCGCTTTCGTCAATTGAAAAAGATATACCTATAAGATTTGCTTTGAAAGTATTGAGGCTGTCTGTCTCGGTATCAAAGGCAAAAGACTCGCATTCTTTTAATTTATGGATTAGGTTTTGATAATGATTATCATTATCAATTAGCTTGAAGTTGAATTTCGAAATTTCTTTCCTTTTTGTCTCAACCTTGTCGAATAGATTGGGGGTTTGATGCTCCTTGTATTTGTTTATCAGAGTCTTGAATTCCATTCGTTCGAAGAATTTAATGACTTTTTCCCAGTCCGGGGTTTGAGTTGATGTGAAATCGGTTTCGAGTGGTACGTCAGTTATAATCGTTACCAGCATTTTGCTCAAATGCGCTTTTTCTTGTTCGTTCAATAATGTTTCGCGAAGCTTTGGCTTTTCGATATCTTTGGCATGAGCTAATAAATTATCAAGTGTATGATATTTTTTTAATAGTTCAGCGGCTGTTTTATCTCCGATCCCGGGCATTCCCGGGACATTGTCAGATGTATCGCCTTTTAAAGCTTTAAAATCAATTAATTGGTTTGGTTTGAGGCCATATCTTTCCTCAACTGCTTTTTCGTCATAGATAACTATGTCGGAGATCCCTTTCCTGGTAGTCATTACTTTTATTTTCTCTGTTACAAGCTGTAATGCGTCGCTGTCGCCTGTTACTATTTCTACTTCAAAGCCTTCTTTTTCTGCCTTCTTGGCCAAAGTTCCTATGAGATCGTCGGCTTCAAAGCCTACTAATTCATAGATCGGGATATTTAGGTCTTCGACCAGTTCTTTTATATACGGAAATTGAGGATGGAGGGTGGGAGGCGCTTTATCTCTTGTTCCCTTGTATTCTTTGTATTTTATATGGCGGAAGGTCGGTTCTTTCCTGTCGAAAGCGACTGCAATATAATCCGGTTTTTCCTCGACAAGCTTTAGGATCATCGAAGTGAAGCCATATATGGCATTAGTTACTATGCCTTCGGAGTTCTTCATGGTGTCTGGAAGCGCATAAAAAGCGCGGTAGGCAAGCGAGTTGCCGTCGATCAGGATTGCTTTAGGGTTGTATAAAGATTTGACCAATTATAAAAACTCTTTAATTCGTTTTTTTAATAACAGGGCTAATTTCTTTGTTGTCTTAATAACTTTTTTTAATTCTTCCGAGGTAATGTCTTCTCCTGGATACCTAAAACCAACGGCATAGGGATTTAATATCTTGAATTCAGAATATATTCCATACAAAAATGGGTCTTTTGGCTGGAGCAGTTTTAATAATTCAATTAGGTCATGTGTTTTAGGGAATAATATCTCATGGCTGAGAAGTAATGTTTTTAGGTATTTTTCGATTGCTTGCTGGCAATGGAAAGCAATGATATAGAATGTTTTCTTTTTGCTTTTGTTTTTATTTAATGTTAACGCGGCTTCTAAGTCTCCCTCAGCCTTATCCTCCCACTCAATAACCAAGGATTTACTTGGATGAATCATATAAGACTTTGCCCTTATTTATTATTTCATGATAAAAAGGATCTCCCATTTTAAGTCGTTTTTTTACTTCACTAGGAGTTTTGATTAAGATGTCCATTGGAAAAAGATGCTCGATGTGTCGAGTTGCCCATGAATAACGCTTCATACCTTTCAACCTTGTATCTTTTATGAACAATAAATCAACATCGCTATCTTTGTTGGGATTTCCATAAGCATATGATCCAAAAAGAATAACCTTTTCCGGTTTTATACTCTCCGCCGCAGTTTTAATTACTTTTGTTAGCTGCCGCTTAAAAAGTCGTTGCTTTGTCATAGTTGTTTGCCTTGTGAATATTATAGCATGAAACATAAAATAGCATTGACATTTTCTGGGGGGGGGTAGAATAAAAAAACAGAATATCAGAAGATCAGAGCGTCGGAATATAAATAGGAGGTGAAAAATTATGTCAGAAATTTTAGGTTCCAGTTTTCACAAACCTGATCCGAGGAAATCGGCCAACTTTAAAGAGACTGCTGTGTGTCTGGAAGCGCGTAAAAAGCGAGATAGGCAAGCGAGTTGCCGTCGATAAGAATTGCTTTAGGCATTGAACCTATTTTATCACAAAATAGATTACGACTTCTCGCCTAGTTGGTATCTTGTAAATCGCCTTACAACGATGTTTTCGCCGATCTTTGCGGATAGTTCGCCTAAAAGGTCCTTTATCTTGACTTTTGGATCCTTGATAAAAGCCTGGTCCATTAAGCATACTTCTTCGTAAAACTTCTCGAGGCGTCCGATCATGATCTTTTCCATGGCGGCCGCAGGCTTCTTTTCCGTTTCTGCCTGTTTGAGCAATACTTCTTTCTCATGTTCTATCGAGGCTTCGGGAACTTCGCTTCTTGTGATATATTGCGGATTCTGCGCGGCTATTTGCATCGAGACGTCTTTTGCGAAATTATGGAAATCGGAATTCTTGGCGACGAAATCCGTTTCGCAATTGAGTTCGAGCAATACTCCAAGTTTTCCACCCATATGTATGTAAGAGTTGATAATCCCTTGTGCGGCAACACGTTTCGCGCGTTTGGCAACAGATGCCAAACCTTTTTGCCTCAAAAGATCGACAGCTTGATCAATGTTGCCTTTGGTCTCGACCAAAGCTTTCTTGCAATCCATCATCCCGCAGCCTGTCTTTTCCCTTAGCTGTACGATTATTTCAGTTGTGATGTCGCCCATTTAAAATCCAACCCTTTCTTCGGTTTCTTTTTCTTTGACCAATACTTTAGGAGCAAGTTCCGCCAGCCTTTCTTCTTCGCTTAACATCATAGCTTCTTCCATGGTGGTTTCTTCTGTTTCGGCAGGCTTTGCTTCTCCTTCTTCCGCGGGAACGGCAATTTCTATAGTTCTTTCTTCGATCGGTTTGCCCATTTCACGGCCTGCAATAACTGCTTCAGCGACGATTGCTGTCAATAACTTGATCGAGCGGATAGCGTCGTCATTTGCCGGAATAGGGAAGTCGACAACATCAGGATCGCAGTTTGTATCGACTACAGCGACAACTGGGATGTCTAGCCTTTTTGCTTCGGCGATCGCCGTTGCTTCTTTTTGCGAGTCTACGATAAATATGACGCTTGGAGGATTGACCATTTCACGGATACCGCCAAGGCCTCGGACTAGCTTCCCGTATTCTCGTTCAATACCTGCAACTTCTTTTTTCGGTAACTTTTCATAAGTGCCGTCAGTCTTCATTTTTTCAATTTCTTTCATACGGACGATGTTCTTCTTTAATGTTTTGAAATTGGTGAGTGTTCCGCCAAGCCATCTGTCCCTGACATAGAACATGCCGCAGCGTTTTGCTTCTTCTTCGATAGCGTCCTGGGCTTGTTTCTTTGTTCCTACAAATAAAACAGTACCGTTGTCTTTTACCGCGTTCTTGATGAAATCACATGCTTTTTCGATCAACGGAATGGTCTTGTGAAGGTCGATAACATGGATGTTATTTCTCGACGAATAAATATACTTTCCCATTTTTGGATTCCAACGTTTACTTTGGTGCCCGAAATGAACCCCCGCTTCGAGCAACTCTTTCATGGTTACTACTGGCATTGCTTCCTCCTTAAATTATTAGGTCTATAGTTTTTCAAGCAGACAAACAATAATTTTATCACAGAATTGGCTTTTTTGCCAATGAAATTTGGACGGGATTGGACGATAATAACATAGAGAGCTCCGAAAAATTTGCAAGATAAAAAATATAGCAATTAATATGGTTGTTTTTTAAATCTGCCTGCCTTGGCTCGATCTTATAGCGTTCTCCTTTCATCACGATTTCATATTCCTCAAACCTGCGCTCGGCAGGATATCCTGCCGGGCAAAAAAGGATTGATCATTTTGCCGACAATCTTTTTTTTCCTCATTTTTTTGTTTTTTCCCTTCTTCGTCAAAATACTCATCTTTCCTTTCTTCCAATATCCTGTCCAGGCTACCAGACAATAAGGAAAGGTTCCATCAGTCGCTTGATAACAAAACTCCTTGGCAGGTTTACTGCGGAGGGATCGTTGAAGGCTATGAAGTCCAGCCTTTAATGAGTGAGGTTTTCTATCTTAATTGTAGCAAGGAATTGGTCTTGACAAACCCGACCACTTCACTTGGGGCATTAAAAAGGTAGGATTATTTAACTAAAGCCATTCTGGACCAAAATGCAACGGCTCGCGCATATGCTTTAAGATCAATTGGCACAGGATTCGCAACTCCTCCAAAGTCTATTCCCAAACCATTTCTTAAAATCGTAATCGGCAGCATCGGTTCTTCTTTGCAGCCTGTAATGCCATTAATTGAAATGATTCCCCAATTGGAATCAGCTGGATCAATTGCCTCGCCTTCAGTTTTAAGTTCTTCACTTGTATAAAGAATGATATCTAAATACGGCGCCTTGGGAGGGACAACATCAGCTGAATCGAACCATCTTGTAAGTACTGGAAGCTCTTCCGTCTTGCGCGCAACATAACCCGTTTTAATAAATTTTTCATTGGCAGCCGTTATTTCAACGACCCCGGCTCTTGCATCCGTAAAGTTCTCAAGAAATAAATGCGCGCAAAAAGAGACATAACCTGGCGTTAGCGATTTTCCTTGAGCCAATTGGTTCGCTTTATTCGTAAAAGCATTAGAATCTATATTACCAATTTTTGTTCCAGGAAATTCCGGGTTAAAATGCCTTCCTGCAGCAAACTGGGTCATTCCAATTTTTATCATATTTCCAGCGGCAACATCCATTTTTATCTCCTCCTTGATAATTGCGACAACAAGTATGTTCCCATTTGTTCTTTTGCCCTAAGGATCCTAGGGTTCGTCCCTAGTTCTGCATCAGCCAACGTTTCCCCTTCTTTCCCTGGGATATCCGAAAAATAACCCATCATTGAAACTGACAAAGATGGCTTAGCGCCAAGACCTCTAACAAGCGGCCCCATTTCAAGTTCAACAGAAGTTGCCTTTCTTCCCATAAGGTCCGCAAGAAAAGCATCATGTTCTTGTAAAGGAGAATCTACATAGCCCGCATGTGTTGTCAGGACAAATCTTATGGCACTATCTCCTGCTTTACTATCTGTGCCTCCAGCCAAATCAACAACTTCTTGCCTTTGAGCTAAAGCATAGGAAACAACATCATTGACAAAGCCATTAGCCTCTCCTTTTTCTTCAAGCATCGTACTTGGGACAAATAGATCCCCGACATTTATTTCTGTTTGATTTTGGCCCGCTCCGGCGATAAAACCGCCATTTCCAAAAAACGTCACATTTTCGACATTCTCTTCGGCAACTGCTTGCCCTAAATAACCTGATAAGCTCCCAAAAGGAATTGTTACCATAAGGAATGGCGCTTTCCCCGGCAATCTTATTAAACTTGCCTGGTAAACATCATTAGGCACGCGGGCTTTCATGCTTTCCGGTTTCAACTTCTCTGGCAATATAAAAGGAGGGTTTCTATTCATCCCAAGCTTCGCATAAACGCCTTCAAGCTTGTCTCTAAGCGCCAATAGCCTTGCAGCAAGGTTAGGATTAAGCATTATTTCTTCAGGATCTAGTGAAAAAGCCGCCGTCAAATTCGTTTTATCATCAAAAATTTGTCCAATGATTTTTGGCGTAAGCACTCTGATCTCAGCTTGAATATTTGGGATAGCTTGTTCTATCTCTTCATTTTGAGCAGTTTCATAGCTTTCAATTAAAATAATACCAAATTCCGCAAGAAGTTTTAAGCATTGTTTTATTCTCTTAATAAATACATTTTTCATCTCTTGCGCCGGTATTTTTGGATTGTTTTTTGTAAACGAGCCATAATCAAGGTTTGCCGCCAATTCCTCCAATTTCATATTAACTGCTCGGCTTAGATCTGCCTCAACTTCATTAAGCAATTCTTCGCCTTTCAACCCTGGTTTAAGGAAAGCAGCTAATACTCTTGCGGCATTTATCCTCTCTGCTAAAATATAGCTTATCGTTCCCCCTGGACCAACAACTACCATTTTTGGGAATTTGCCATTGTTTTTGCTTTTGGTTGCGGCAATCAAATTTTTGGCGTCCACCATATAATCTTCAGAATAGACATGATGGTATATTTTTTCAACGGATAATCCCGCATAAGTTAGATACAGCCTCATATGCATCAATTTTGTTTCGCCAAGAATATTAACAACAATAAATTGATTAGTCCCTTTTACCCTATACCAATGCTGCTTAACGCCGTCTTCTGTTCTTTCTACCGCAAGCCGCTCCAATTGTGAACGTTTATCGGTGATATATTGCATGCTTGTAGAAAGCGGGCCATGATGCAATTCAATTGAAACAAATTTACCTTCATCCAATAGGTCCAATGCGGCTTTTGGGATTCTGGGGATAAGATATTCAGGCAAATTCAATGAATGCCTGCGATACATTGCGACCCCTTGGCGCACGTTTTCGATAACAGGCATTCTGCCGATAGCAGATACAATATCGTCAATTGAAAGCGATGTTTTTCTTTGTTCTGCCGGAAGCTCTTTTGGGAACATAGGAGATCCTCCCGCCTTTGAAAATCCGCCCCAACCCTTTCGCAGCTCCGAAAAGCCCAGTGTTGCTCTCTTTTTCTTTTCCTCTTGGCCTAACTTTTCCCATAAATTTGTAAGGTCTATCTCGACTTCAAGCGAAGAATTCGGGTCGATCCCGACCATATATTCATATCCCATATTGCATTCAGCGTCATATGAGATGGCAAGATGTATCTGGTCCTTCGCGGCCCTTTTTCGGTTATACCCTTCCATGAACGCATATATCCCCCTGCGACTGACAACTTTTTTCCATTCAACATCCCCTCTCCAAGGATGTTTCACAATAATGGTATTTCCTCGAATTTCAACGCTTGTGTTGTTTGAATCATTTATCGCTTGAGCTAAATATTCGACTTCTCTTTCCAATACTTCCCGCGCTCCTCTGTAAATCGCCAAATAACCATTAGGGAGGGTCGCTTCATGTTCTAGGCTATCAAGTATGCGGCAAAGATCTGAAAATACATTATCTCTTAACACGGGGAATGCGGCTGCGCAACTTGTATGATAATCTTTGATCTCGAGGAATTTACCCCTTTCCAAAGAATACATTTCTTCAAGCAATAGCATAAGTTTTCCGCCATCGGAACGGACGGATCCTTTCTGAAGATCAGATAGGTCCGAAGCTTCTAGTAATATTTTTTTCTGCCCTTCGCTTAAATAAAGCGCCAATCCAGGATTACATAACAGCCACTGTTCAATAAACGCATAACAATCGGAATAAACTTTAATTTTTCGGCCGTTTAAGGATTCCCTTTGAAGTGTTTCAAGTTTTTCGGTTGCTTCCATTATTTCTTTTGTTTGCGTAGTATCTTTATGCGGCAGGAAAAGGAAATCCTTTAATTCTGCCAATCGCTTCTGAATTGTTTCTCCGTTCATCCCGCGATTCTTTAATATAGCAGCAACCGGTTCACCAATATTTTTATCAAAATCAATATTATATCGTAAGGTAACCATAGACATTAATATCCCTTGTTCAAGATTATCCGCAATTATTGGGACTAATTTATCAATATCGCTTGTGTCTACAAATAAAGCTTCTGGTTTTGAGTCAATGATCGTGCGCTGTCCGGCAAGAGATTGAGAAGGTTGGCTAACAGCCATTGCGCATGCAGCAGGGTTCGAAACGCCTGAAAGATCCAATGAATATACTGCTCCACAGAAAAATACATCAATATTATTTCGCCCAAAATCCCTGCGATCGACCAAAACGACTGCAGTTTTCGATCTGCCGATTCTCATTGTTACAAGGCTAAGGTTTCGCAATTCTAATTCTTGAGGCGATAAATTTCCTTGTAATATGCTAGCGCGAAGATCTGTTTCAAGTGCAACAGTTGCTAATGCAGCTTCGCTAAAAGCATGTTTTTTTAATGCCAGCAAAGCACTTGCGCTATGCATTAAGGGAGCCAAATGTGATTTTTGCATTAGGGCTAAAGGGGTCAATTTTTGTGCGGTTGGGCCAACTACTTGAATATTCACCTGGTATTTTCCTCCATTGTTTTCCTAGCTATCATGATCATCTCGCTTACTATGAGACCTCTGAAAAATCAACCCATTTTCCCATGGATTATCTTTTTCTCTTTGGCCCGCATATATATCGACAGCCCCCACCGAAGATTTCACTATGGAACAAACTATTTCCCAACTATTTTCCCAACTATTTCAAATGGATACGAGATAATTGATCTGCATAAGCGCTGATTTCTCTGTGTTCAATAAGCCCTTCGATCCATTCATTTGGTATTACTGTTAATCCATTATGTGCTGCGCTTATTGCTCCAGCTAATCCTGCAATGCTATCGGAATCTCCTTGCGTATTGACCCCGGCAATAATTGTTCTTCTAAAATCCGGTAAGCTTTTCAAAAAGCAATAAATTGCCGATGGAACCACTCCAAGCGCTTTCATTCCAGTTTTGACTTTTTTCCCATCAATGTTGCTTGGGATTTGGTTTAAACCATCTTCTGTAGATACTTGCATCAATGACGGCAATCTTCTTATTTCAAATGCCATTTTTGGACTTTCATTTTCTATATATTGCGCCGTTCTTTCAACAATTCCCTCTACTGAATCCGGAAGCCGGCTTAAACGACCTTGATTAATAAGATATGCGATCGCCAAAGCGCCGCCGAGCGCTTCCTTGCCTGTTTTTGTGATCAATGTTACAGCTCCTACGCTTTTTCTTAGCAATGCAAGGTCATCAATAATTAAGCCCAAGGGCACAACTGCGGTTGCCGGCCCACAGCCGTCGCTTTGGTTTGCCGCTAACCGCCAATTTAGCCCCGCATATAACCTTCTATAAGATGTAAGAGTACTATTAGAATAACCGACATTCCTGGTCAAGCCCATGTCAAGCTTTAAACCAAAAGCCGCAAAAATTCCGGCCATGTCGTTTGGATCGATCTTTCCAGTGCGAATGATCGACTTGGCAACCATAAGGGCCATTTGGGTATCATCCGTATAATCGCCGGGAAATAATGGGCGCACAGGATCTTTCAAAAAACCGTCTACATATCCTATCCGTCTGATTTCTTCAAGCGATGAAAATTCTACTGGCGCTCCCATCGCATCGCCTATTGCTTCGCCAAATAAAACAGCTCGATGAATATCGAAAGAAGTTGGACTCGACAATTCGACATTCACCTGCGCTTTTGGATAAAGAAAAGAAAAGGACGTTTCTCTTATCGACAAAGCGGCATCCTCTTCAAACTCCTTTATTAAATTCAAATCACCGAATCTGCCCAACATGTGTACCGCAAGATTCTTTATTGCTTCAGGGCCTTGAAGTCCTGTTTTTATTAAGGGTACGATTCCGGAAACAATTCTTTGCATTTGCATTATTGAAGCAAGCATCCAGTTTTCGGATTTTTGCGTTCGCAGCAATCTCCCGAGTTCAGCAATATATTTATGGGGATCAGACGCTCCCAAGGAAAGGGCGGAAAACCAGCGGACTTGGCCATCGGGATCTTGAAGCATTGTTTTCAATGTTGCGGCCGCTTGTTCCTGCTCAACCCAAGCCATCATTTTTTTTGATGTTTCCCTTCGGACTCTTGAGCTTGGATCAGAGCTCAAAGGTAATATTGCCGCAAGATCTTGTGCCGCTCGAATAGAAGAAAGCTTCGCCTCAATAATAGGATTAGCTCTATAATAAGTTCTTAGCATTGCGCTTTTTGCGCAAGATGCATATATTTGCATGTGTTTGGCCTCACATATATATCGGCCCCCCTCATCGAAAATTTCATTTTCCAACCAACTATTTTGGAAAATATAAGTGTTGACTCTTTAACCTTCCCCGCCTAAAATCAAATCATGCCAACGATCGCGCAAAAAATAGCCGATATAAAACAACAAATATCTTCAACTATCACTCTGCTCGCTGTTGTGAAAAACGTCTCAACTGAAAAGATCTTTGAAGCGCTGGATGCCGGGATAGATACTATCGGCGAAAATCGCATCCAAGAAGCATCGGAGCGAATCCAGGCGATCAGGCAAAAATATCCAAATATCAAAATCCATTTCATCGGCCATCTGCAATCCAATAAGATAAATCAAGCTCTTCAAATGTTTGATGTTATAGAGTCTGTCGATAGTTTTGAATTGGCAGAAGCAATAAATAAGAGGGCGGAAAAGCCAGTCGAAATTTTTGTTGAAGTTAATACTTCGGGTGAACAAAGCAAAAATGGCGTCGATCTTAAAGATGCGATCGACCTTATCGATAAAATTTCAACTTTTAAGAATTTAAGGCTTACAGGCCTAATGACAATTGGCGCAAACAGTTCCGATGAAGAAAAAGTCCGGGCATGTTTTAGAAAACTTCGAGAAATTAGAGACGAATCAAGCAAAAAGGGGTATACTAATATCGTCCATCTTTCCATGGGAATGTCGCACGACTTTCCTATAGCAATTGAAGAAGGTTCTGATATAATACGGATAGGAACAGGGATCTTTGGAAATAGGAGGTAATTTGAATGGAAAACTTATTGAAACGTGCGAAAGCTTTTATCGGACTTGAAGAGGGAGATGAAGATTTTACACCTAGCGACAACACGCGCCAAATGGAAATCACTCAAGTATTCAAAGCAAGACGCGAAAAAGAAAATCACAACGGGAATTTCGACGACGCATCCGAAATTATTGTGTATGAACCAAAGATATATGAGGACTCGCTCAATATATCGGGCAATTTGAGGCATGGCAAACCGGTCATTATTAATCTCAAGCATTTAGAGCCCGCCGAAGGAACAAGGCTGATCGATTTCATTTGCGGCGCGGCTTACGCGATAGACGGCCATATGATGAAGATCGGTGAATCGATCTTTTTATTTACCCCGGGATCCATAAGAATAACCGATGCCGAAGAACGCTCATCGCTTGGAGAGGAGATCTCGTCCATTGAGTCCCAAAAAGAAAGTTTTTTCTCGCGCAGATAGGCTCGCGTTCATCGGAGGAGGCAAGATGGCGGAAGCCATCATTTCCGGCCTTGTTGGATCAAAGAGCGTTTTATCTTCACAAATTATTGTTTCTGACATTAATGAAGAGAGGTTGATCTATCTTCACGATGTATTCGATGTTGAGACAACAAAAAGAAATCAAAAAGCCTTGGATGAAGCAACAATTGTAATATTGGCCGTTAAACCTCAAAGTTTTTCAGAAGTTTTATCGGGGCTGGATTTTTCTGGCGCAAAAATCGTTATATCTATTGCCGCGGGGATCACTATAGGATATCTTGAAGCGAAAATACAAAACAAGCCTATTATCAGGGTCATGCCGAATAATCCCGCTTTTGTAGGCTCGGGAATAACGGCTATCGCACTTGGATCTTGCGCAAAAGAAAGCGACTCCAAGATCGCTGAATCTATCTTTAAAACTGTAGGCGAAGTTATCCATGTTGAAGAGCCTGATATGGATGCTGTTACAGGCATGTCGGGTTCAGGACCGGCTTTCGTATATTTGTTCTGTGAAGCGATGGTCGAGGCCGGAGAAACTCTCGGGATCACAAAAACAGTTGCCAAAAAACTGGCGATCCACACATTGCTTGGATCGGCCGAAACACTGTTGAAAACAGGAAAAGATCCAAAAGAATTAAGGGAAATGGTCACATCTCCCAATGGCACGACCAAGGCAGGTTTAGGCGTGCTTTCCGAAAAAGGGTTTAACCAGGCTGTGATTGATGCTATAATAGCAGCAGCCAAGAGATCCAAAGAACTAAATCTCTCCACTTAAATAATATGTCGCTATTAATTGCAGGAACAGTCGCATTAGATTCAGTAGAAACACCGTTTGGCAAGAAAGATAATATCTTGGGCGGGTCAGCCGTCCATGCATCGATTAGCGCAAGTTTTTTTACCGATATCGTTCTATCCGGTGTTATCGGAGAGGATTTTCCATCCGAACATCTTGATTTTTTAAGATCAAAAAATATCGATGTCTCGGGGCTTATTGTTGATCCAGGCAAGACATTCAGATGGGCGGGCTTTTACGAATACGATATGAACCAGGCCCATACGCGAGATACGCAATTAAATGTATTGGCAGGATTTGATCCCAAGCTTTCAAAAAAACAAAAAGGTTCCGATTTCGTTTTTTTAGCCAATCTTGATCCTGATATCCAATTAAAAATTATCGGCCAATTGGAAGGGCCAAAGATGGTCGCGGTCGATACTATGGATTTTTGGATCAAAAGCAAACGCAAATCGCTCCACGAAGTCATAAAGAAAGTTGATTTTGTTCTGATAAATGAATCAGAAATAAGAATGTTCATGGAAACGCCGAACATTCCGCTTGCCGCAAGAAGGCTTTTGGAGCTTGGGGCAAAGGGTGTTATCGTAAAACAGGGTGAACATGGAGCGCTGGTTTTTTCCGATGGAATGCATTTCTCCGCGCCTTCGTATCCGCAGGAAATGTTCCGCGATCCGACCGGAGCGGGGGATTCGTTCGCCGGCGGGTTTATGGGGCATCTTTCGAAAACAAATGATATCTCGCAAGCAAATATACGAAAAGCTGTGATATTGGGATCGGTCATGGCTTCGTTTAATATTGAAGAATTCAGCGCGGACCGCATGCGCTCGCTTAAGATGCACGAAATATTGGAAAGATTCGACGAGTTTAAAAAGTTTACGGAATTTTAGGAGGAAAAAATGCTCGAGCAATTTCAATTTGTAGGACGAAAGCTGTTTGAAGAAGGATTAGTCGGGTCGCACAACGGAAGTTTAAGCGTTAGAGAAGGGGACAAGATAGCTATTACGGTCAAGAATGCGATGCTATCCGAAATAAAAAAAGAAGATATTATAGAAGTCCCGCTTGAAGGCGAAATCCCTGCAAATGCCCCATTCGACCTTCCGGTCCATAGGTCGATCTATGCAAATACTAAAACCCAGGCAATAGTCCATGCGAAATCCCCGTATGGCATTTCGATCTCGATCCATGAAGAAAAGATAATCCCCCAAGACCACGAAGGCAAACAATTTTTAAAATCAATTCCCGTCATCCGCGTACGCGAACCCATAACAACGGAAGAAGTTATCAGGTTCTTAACGCCGACGTTCAAGAGCGGCTATAACGCGCTGCTTGTCCGAGGTTTTGGAAGCTATGCGGGAAATTCAACCTTAGAAAACGCATATAGGTTGACATCGATCCTTGAAAATTCATGCAAGGTAAGCCTTTTATCAAAAGCGCCGTCAACTCCGCCTCCCGCTCCAAAAAGAGAGGATAAGCGAGCGCCTTACAGGTCGGCGATCCCGCCATCGATCGGGGTCATGGACCGGTCTTATAACAGGGACCGCGGTAAGAGATGACGATCGATGACCTTAAAGCAAAACTAAAATATATAAAAGATCCCGATCTTTCCCTTCTCGATAGAGTTTACAAATTCGCGGAAGAAAAACATCGCAATCACAAAAGGCTTTCAGGCGAGCCATATATTTCGCATCCACTTGCCGTTGCCTCTGTTTTGACCGATCTCGAACAAGACCTTCCGACTATTTGCGCGGCGCTCTTGCATGACACGATAGAAGACAGCGGCGTTACATTTGTGGAAATTTCCGAAAAATTCTCGCCAGAGATCGCAAAGCTTGTTGAAGGCGTCACAAAATTGAGCCAATTGATCTATGAATCAAAGGAAGAAAGGCAAGCGGAGAACTTTAGGAAAATGTTCATGGCAATGGGCGAGGACCTTCGGGTAATTGTGATCAAATTGGCGGATCGTTTGCATAATATGCAGACATTGAAATATTTATCGCAAAAAAAAATCAAAGAAACATCCCTTGAAACCAGGGAGATCTTTTCCCCTTTAGCGCATCGCTTGGGCATGTGGAAGCTTAAATGGGAATTAGAAGACCTGTCTTTTGGTTTTCTTGAGCCCGATAAATATGCCGATATCCAAGCAAAAGTTTCTGAAAGCCGCGAGGCTCGTGAAGCATATATAAAGAATTTCGTCGAAAAACTAACTGAAGTTTTAAAAAAAGTAAGCCTTATATCCGATGTTTACGGCAGGCCAAAGCATTTATTTTCAATTTATCATAAAATGGTCGATCAAAATTTGGATTTCTCCGAAATTTACGACCTGACAGCTGTTAGGGTAATTGTCGAATCAATAAAAGATTGTTACGCGGTATTGGGCATCGTTCACGCTACTTGGAAGCCCATACCAGGAAGATTCCGCGATTATATTGCTGTCCCAAAGAGTAATGGGTACCAATCGCTGCATACAACGGTTATTGGGGAAGAAGGAAAGCCTGTTGAAGTGCAGATAAGGACTCGGGAGATGCATAGGATCGCCGAGTATGGAGTTGCCGCCCACTGGGTATATAAGGAAGAAGCGACAGATAAGGCATTCGATAAGAAAATGGCTTGGTTCAGACAAATGCTTGAAACCCAGACCGAACTCAAAGACGCCAAAGATTTTCTTGATTCGCTAAAGATTGATCTTTTTGTCGATGAAGTATTTGTTTTTACCCCAAAAGGGCAAGTCATTCAAATGCCGATCGGGGCTACTCCTATCGATTTTGCGTACCATGTCCATACAGAAGTAGGCCATAGGACAGCGGGGGTCAAAGTCAATGGCAGGATACTTCCGTTGGATTCAATTCTAAAAAATGGGGATATAGTTGAGATCATTACTTCAAAGATCGGGAATCCGTCGCTTGATTGGCTTAATTTCGTTAAAACTTCCGGCGCCCGCACAAAAATTAAGGGTTGGTTCCGCAAAGTAAAGAGGGACGAAAGTATTGAGAGGGGGAGAGTACAGCTTGAAGAAGAGCTTAAAAAATTCAGGCTTCATCCAAAAACCGTTCTTATCTATGAAAATATAAAAAATTTCATAGCTTCGCAAAAATTAAAAACAGAAGACGATTTTTTCGCGGCGATCGGATACGGCGATATTTCGGCATACGATATAGCTAGAAAAATGCATTCTATCCTAAAACCGGAAGACAAAGAAGAAATGACCGAAAAGCCAAAAACAGTTCGTCCTCGAAAGAGAAATATTGTTCATGGTGTAAACGTGTCCGGCTTAACAGGCGTCATGGTCAAAATGTCAAAATGCTGCAGGCCGCTGCCTGGGGACGATATTATCGGATTTGTGACCCACGGCAAAGGCGTTGCTGTCCACAGGAAGGATTGCGCCACACTGCTTCGCAATAAGCCCGATCCAAAGAAGCTCGTCAAAGTCGACTGGGAATTGTCAGCGGATATTTATTATCCTGTTGAGATCGAAATTGAAGCATTCGACAGGGTGGGAGCATTGAAAGATATCATGACCCAAATATCCGAAACAAAGACGAACGTAGCCTCGGCATACATTAAAACAAAGCGCGGAAGCACTGCGTTTTTGCGAATTGTTGTTGACGTAAAAAATGTCGATCAATTGCAGCTTGTAATGCAGTCCCTCCGCAATGTTTCCGACGTTTATGACGTCAAGCGGTATGATATAATCAAGTGACAACTCACCCCCTTAATCCCCCTCTCTTAATAAGAGAGGGGGAAACCGACGAAGTCGAAGGGGGTGAGTTAGCAGATTTATTTATGATAAAAGAAGCAATAAAGAAAGTAATCGACGGTAAAAATTTAACGGAAGAAGAAGCCTCGCTTACCGCAAGAACCATCATGAGCGGGGAAGCGACTCCCAGCCAAATAGGATCCCTTTTAACAGCTTTGCATATTAAAGGCGAAACAGTTTCCGAGATCACGGGATTTGCAAGAGAAATGCAGGCATATGCCCAAAAAATCGAACCTAATGTCTCTAATTTAGTGGACACTTGCGGTACAGGCGGTGATTCTTCCCAAACATTTAATATTTCAACGATCTCTGCATTAGTAGTAGCCGGCGCAGGTGTTCCTGTGGCAAAACACGGGAATAGATCGATCTCGAGCAAATGCGGAAGCGCCGATCTTCTCGAGGCTCTAGGCGCCAAAGTAGACCTTCAACCGGAAAAAGTTAAAGAATGTATAGAAAAGATCGGATTCGGGTTCATGTTTGCGCCTATTTTCCATCCAGCGATGAAATACGCGGGTCCTACTAGAAAAGAAATTGGTTTCAGGACAATATTTAATGTATTAGGGCCGCTAACAAATCCTGCCCAAACAAAAAAACAAATTATCGGAGTTTATTCAGAAAAGCTTGTTGATGTAATAGCTGAAGTCCTAAAAAATCTTGGCATAGAGCACGCCATGGTTGTCCACGGGATGGATGGACTAGACGAGATATCCTTGTCCGATAAAACTAAAGTCGCTGAACTGATTAATGGGAAAATTAAAAAATATTTTGTTTCGCCTAAAGATTTTTATCTGAAAAAAGCCGAGAAGAATATCTTCAAAGTACAGAATGTCGAAGGATCTAAAATTGTCGCGTTGTCGATATTAGAGCGGCGTGAAACGGGCCCGTTAAGGGATATTGTAGTACTAAATGCCGCGGCGGCCATCTATTTAGCCGGATGCGCAAAAGATATTAAAGAAGGTTTCAAATATGCGAATGAATCGATAGATTCAGGCGCCGCATTTAATAAATTGAATGAAGTTATAAAATTCACCCAAGGAGCATAGCGTGTTTATAAAAACCGAAAAATTGGTGAAATCTTATAATAAGAAACGCGTAGTCGATGAAATATCGATCGAGGTGTCGCAAGGCGAGATAGTCGGCCTATTGGGCCCGAACGGCGCCGGCAAAACAACCACTTTCTATATGACCGTAGGCCTTGTTAAACCGGATTCGGGCAATGTTTATCTTGGCGAGCAAAATATCACGAACCTTCCGATGCATAAAAGGTCCCAGCACGGGATAGGGTACCTCCCGCAGGAAGCCTCTATCTTCCGCAAGCTTACAGTCGAGGAGAATATTTTGATTCTTTGGGAACTGATGCCGCAAATCCCAAAAAAAGAATATGAAGAAAGATTGGTCGCACTTCTTAATGAACTTGGCGTCACGCATTTAAGGGAGCAAAAAGCATATACGTTATCGGGCGGTGAATCGAGGCGGGTAGAAATTGCGCGCGCCTTGGCAACGGGCCCTTCTTTTTTGCTTTTGGACGAGCCGTTCACGGGGATCGACCCTAAAACCGTGAATGATATCCAGCAGATCATAAGATATTTGAAGCAAAAAGGGATCGGGATATTGATCACCGACCATAATGTCAGGGAGACTCTTGCAATAACAGACCGGGCATACATCATTTCAAAAGGAAAAATACTTGTTTCAGGCAATGCAAAAACAATATCTGAATCCGATGTCGCCAAAAAGTCTTATCTTGGAGAGCAATTCACTTTGTGATAAAGACAATCGATAAATATATCTTCAAAGAGCTTATCGATCCATTTTTTTTCGGTTTGCTCTCTTTTTCATTGATACTTTCCGCATCAATGGTCCTTTTCGAACTCGTCCGCGCTGTCGTATTACAAGGAATGCCTCTTTTGACAGCCTTTAAGGTTTTTATTTTCAGGATGCCGTCGGTTGTCGTGTATATTTTCCCTATGGCGACGCTTTTGGCCGCGCTTCTGGGATTTTCTAGGCTTTCGAAAGATTCAGAAATAATCGCCTTCCGCGCTTCCGGGGTCTCGCTCTACAGGCTTATGGTATCTGTCATCGTATTCGGCCTTTTGGTTTCATTTATTACACTTGCTTTCTACGAAGTAGTTGTGCCCGAATCGAATAAGACCGTGAAAAACCTTCTCCTCGAAACTGCCGCTAATAGGTCCCCCAAGATCGAACAAAATATCTTTGTTCCCGAGATGCAGGCAGGCGCTTTAAAGAGGATATTTTACGCACAAAAAATGCAGGGCAGCAATCTTTCCGGCGTCATTGTTTCCGAATTCGACAGCGGAAAGCTAATCCAGATCGTGAACGCGAAATCCGCACTATGGAACAAAGAAAAGAACCAATGGCTGTTTCGTAATGGGATAGTTTATCTTTTATCGGAAGCTGGAGAGTATAAGCATCTGATAAAATTCGATGAACAATATGTTTCGATAAAATACACTCCGGCCGATCTATCGGTCGGCGACAAGTCGCCTGACGATATGAACGTAGCCGAACTTCGTGATTACATAACACTTAAAGAAAAAATGGGTATTAAAGTTATGGATTTTAAGATCCAGCTTAACATGAAGATGGCTATCCCTTTTGCGAGCCTTGTTTTCGCGCTCCTTGGCGCCCCGCTCGGGCTTTCGCCTCGCCGTACATCCTCTTCTATGGGGCTTGGTCTTTCTATTATCGTTATTTTTGTATATTATGTTTTAATGTTCGCGTCGATCGCCCTTGGGGAGCTTGAGATCGTATCACCGGGCTTGTCCGCATGGCTTCCGAACATTATAACTCTGGGACTGGGCTTTTTGATACTTCGGCGCACGGCAACATCATGACATACGCATTCGCGATAAAATTATTATTGGTCTTGTTCTTTCTCTCGGGCATAATAGCCTACGTTGGAAATGTCATAGGCCGGGCTTTCGGGAAAAGAAGGCTATCGATATTCGGCCTGCGTCCTAAATACACGGCGATGGTTTTTACGATAGTTTCCGGCATTGTCATCATGGCTCTGACTTTTACGACCCTGATCGTGATATCGGCCGATGTAAGGACAGCGCTTTTTGGCATGGAAGAATTGAGAGGGCAGATATCGCAAACGCATGCCGAATTGGAAAAAAACAAGAAAGAATTATCGAAAATCAGCAATGATCTGGCATTGATCCAGATAGAAAAATTAAATCTGGAGAAACTTAGGGACAGCCAACGGAAAGAATTGGGCAAGCAAACTTTGCAATCGGTCGTTTTCTTCGCGAATAAGACAGTTTATACGACATCAATTAAAGGCGGGCAAGGCAAGAGTGTTGCTGAAAAAGAATTAAAAGAGATACTCTCAAAACTTGACAAAGAAGTCAAGAAATATAAAATCCAGGATGTCGAGGTGAACAAAGCCGATTTCAATTCAACGGTTTCATATATAGCCAATATGTCTTCAAGCGTACTTTTAAAGATCATTTCAGTAAAAAATGTTGTCATGGGCGGGAATTTGCCTGTCGTATTTGATGTGTCGCAAAATAATCTGATCTTCCATGAAGGGGACGAGATATTGAAAGTTAAAATTTCAGGCTTGCTTCCGCTCTCCGAGATCGAAACCAAATTAAAAGAAATAATCCAAGCAGCCGACCTTATTGCGGCAAATCGAGGGATATCCCCAAGTTTAACTGGCGCAATATCGGATGTTCCATACACTGATATTTTAGATTCGGCAAAACGTATAAAAGGCTATGGCCGAGTGGCAAATATTAAAGCCATAGCTGCGCGAGATATTTTTTCGATCGGTCCCCTCCAGATAAGATTTACGGTAGATATATGATCCTCGCCCTCGATCCCGGCCTCCTAAAATGCGGATTAGCGGTGCTCGACGCGTCAGCCCATGTTCTCGATAAGAAAATAATTGAGATCAAGACGCTCGATTTTGAAATAACGTCTTTTGTCGCAAAATACGCCGTAAATACCGTCGTTGTGGGATCGGGCACTGGATCAAAAGAAATACAAAAAAGCATTTCAAAATTAAACCTTCCCGCCGATATCGCAACTATTCGGGAGGCCAATTCAACACTTGAAGCAAAAAAACTATATTTCAGAGAAAATCCGCCAAGTTTTTTTATGCGGCTTATTCCGATCTCTCTTCAGACTCCACCGCGGCCGATAGATGATTATGCCGCCATAATTCTAGGGGAGCGGTATCTGAAAGGTTAAATAGCCCCGTTCATTTAGCTTTAGTTTCTTTAATACTCTTCCATATGGATCGATAAATCCTGATATGCCTGTGTTTGCGCATTGGATAACAGATCTCCTGTTCTCGATCGCGCGAAATATAGCCTGGTTGAAGTGTTCATAAGGAGCGCTGGAATCGTAAAACCACGCGTCATTGGTAACGACCAATAAAATATCCGCGCCTTCTTTTACTTTTTGCCGCGCCATTTCCGGGAATGTTGATTCAAAACATATTAACGCCCCGAAGTTTATGCCTAAAACTTTGATCGGTCTCTTTTCTGGCCCGGGATAGAAATCATTGTCAAAATAATTTGTCATCTTTAAAAACGGGTAAAGGATGGGCCTGAAAGGCAGGTATTCGCCGAATGTCACTAAATGCTGTTTATCATATCGTCCGACGACTTCACCAGAGGGTGAAATGGCTGCGATCGAGTTGTAGGCTTCTTTTTTTTCGTCAAAATTCGGTGTCCCGATCATAAGATATGCTTTTGTATCTTTGGCTAGCCGTTTTATTTTATTCATATAAATCTGATCGTGCAATAAATAACTGAATACCGTCGTTTCTGGCCATATGATGATATCGGGGGATTCCTTTGCAGCTTGGAGCGTAAGGCCCGCATGGATGCTAAAATTCTCGCCATTAAAACTTGATGACATTTTCTTTTCCTGGGAGATATTGCCTTGGATAATAGCGATCTTAATAATTTTATTTTGGAAACCGCGACGCTTGTCCCGATTCCCACATCGGGATTTAGTCGCAGGTTTCCCATTCGAGGCCAAAGAATTGTTCTTCAGCTCCAAACTTCCATAGATCAACGCCGCGATAATTAATATTACAGATGATATTAGTAATATCGGGTTCTTTTTTGCGATAAGCTTCGCGCATGCGATATTAAATAAAATTATCAAAAAAGACACTCCAAAAACCGTAAAGATCGAAGCGATCTGTATCAAGGGAAGAATTTCAAACTGCGAGTAGCCGAGGACTCCTTCCGAAACGCCGAAAGCGCCCATCCCGCGCGCATATTCTATCGCAACCCACAGCAGCGCCTGTAGGAAAGTTAGGTTGATATTTAGTTTCTTTGAGAGATATGCAAAAACGGCTAAAAATACGGATTGGAAAAGGGCAAGGGTTATCCATCCAAGGACCGCAAAAAAACCGACAAAACTCGTCAAAGTATTTATCCAAAAGAAACTGCAGCCAAATAATAATATTCCAAATATAAAGCCAAATAATGCGGATCGTTTTGGACTTTTGCTTTTTTCGATCAAGATCAATAGCGGGATGATCGCAAACCAGGCAATGATAGAGTAAATCACGGCAAACTTATCTTCCAGCTTAAAATATCGAGCGCGGAATTTAGGTCGGAGCTTGTTTCGTCGGATTTTGAGATGACCGTCCCCTTGATCGGCTCAAAATTGTTTGTCGGGGGCGATATCCTGTCTTTTAGGACTTTGAGGGAATTTTGCGGGTATGATGCCGCGATAACATCTATATATAATTGTTTCGGCAATGTTGCGCCAAAAAGCCTGTCGAGGCGGACAGTAAATGCAAGTTTATTGGTAACAGTTCCAAGTCCTGAAATGAGTTCCCTCGTGACAGCATTGGTCGCAATAAAAGGGCCATTTACCAGGGAATATCCTTGGCTATCGATAACTACATAGCTTGACCAAGTGGAATAATATTGGCTGAAGTAATCTGATATTGATTTTGCGCCTGGCTGCGGGGCAGAGCCAGGTTCCAAAAATTCATCTTGGCTATCTGGCGGGGGAAGAGGGATTTGGTATGATTCCATCGTAGAAAATATAACAAAATACCTGTTGTTTATTACATCGGCCGAGGCCCCGAGGGTGATTTCAATATTCAATTCATTCCCGAACGTTGGCATTGTAGTAACGGTCCTTGAGCAACCAGCTAAGATAAAAATACTAAATACTAATATCGAAATTCTAAACAAATCCAAAATTCTAATGTTTGTTTTCATCTCTTTGGCGACTCCATTTGAGTTTGTTCTTTTAGCGCTTTGTCAAACGTGTCAAAATAGAACCCTCGGCCTGTCTTATAACCGATCGGATCTCCCGGGAAAGCCTTAAGCGTGAACATCATTGCTATTTCCTTCCTGTAATCGGAATACGTATAGCTTATTTCCCAGCAGTGCAGATCCTTGGCTATCATGATATCACGAAGCTTCAGCTCTTTTGAAGCCGGTTCATATACATAGCCGTATTTGAATTTCCAATGGTTGCCCCAATCTTTCTCGTCGGCGGTTTCCAGCTCTAAAAGCATATTCCCGTATTTTATGCCGCCAAAGTTCAGGTCGTTCACAAAACTTAAATTTGTCGAGAACTTGTCCCAAGGGAGCAGCCTGATATTAGAGCTTAGGTCGAGGTATTTTTGGTTTTCGATATCAAAACCCGATACAAAATTCATGTTTACGGCGTTTAACGGGCGGATCATCATGGAAGAGTCGTAATTAAAATATTTATTCGTCTCATAATTGTATCCGCATGAATTTGTCCAATTCCAATAGTTCCCATAATAAAAAACCAACGTATCTCTTATATTGTGGTATTTTGTGGAAAATTTATCAAAAAAGAATGGCGAGTTCCCGTCGGATATACCCCTGGAATAACTCAAGTCATTTCTCATGAAATCATATCCCTGCGTTGATAAACCCGCATCTTCCCTGAATGCGTTCATCGCGTCGCCCGGGTCGTACAAAAATTGGTCAAGCCCAGCGCCAAGCCTGAAGGTTGTTCCCAAACCTAATGGGATCGATTTGTTGGCATTTATGGCCGCCTTATACCTCCCTGTCGAATAATCGCGGTTCGCGTTAATGCCCGACGCGTAATGTATTTCGTGGAACCATCCGTAATTGAGCGAAGAGCTAAGGCTTACAAGTTTTAGGTCGACAGGATTTAAGTTCAGGGTTATTTCTGGCTGTGTCTCAAGATATTGGTCGTTTGAATCCCCCGTATACAGGTTCCTATCAAGATCGATATGGGCGTTCTCGTAAAGCCGAAGATTATAAAATGAGCCTGAATTAATTATTTCGATATTCGGTTCGAACAGTTCGTCGCCGTATATCCCTGCGTTTTGTATGGCGCGGTAATATGCAGCATTAAAATTAAGCCTTGTGTTCCCAAGCGGAAGCTGCTGGCTATGGGACAACCTTTGGGTGTTCCTTATATATCTTCCGTCCCCTTTGCTTTGGTCCAAATTGAAGCCATAACTTGTATTGGCAGACGAAAGCGAACGGTTGACCGAAAAGTCCAGATGTTCCTGGTTTCCGGCGCGGTTGTCGAAAACATTCATTGTAGAACTAAAATTTGCGTCAGTAGTCCCTGTCCCCGTATGGTTAAGGTTTATCGAATATGATGTTTGGCTTAGCCTTCCAGCGGGGATCTGATACATGTTGTTAAGCGCAAAAGCAAGCCCGAGCTTTGTTTTATCATTTATCCCGATGTTATGGTTTATTTTTGCGACCCAATCGGTCAATCCAGCGTCTGCTTCTTCAACATGATATAAATATAATGACCCGTTATTGTTTTGGTTGTTGTAATCATATGTAAATCCCTGTCCCGAGCTTTTTTTCTGCATTTCATCGAGAAATATCTGGCCGTGGGGGTATCCCCATGTTGTTTTGATAAAATCACCTTCCACATCGTTATGCCCAAACGACCAATTCCGGTCGCGTTTGCCATGCAAGTCGTAGACAAGAAAAGGCAGCCAAAATACGGGTATATCCATGATATATAATGTGTTGCTGTAGCCTATGATCTTATCTTCCGGGTAATACTCGACGCGCTTGGATGCAGAAAAATAATGCGGGTCGGACTTGTCGCAAGTAGTGACTTTCCCTTCTTGTCCGGTCATTTTATTCCTCAAATCGTTTATTTCGTCGGCTTTTAAGTAGAGGCTTCCTCGGACATTGGATGGGGATACTATGCTTTGAAAACCTTTATAAGAAGCGGTTTCTTGGCTTACCAAATAAAGCATCGAAGCGCATTGGGCGTCGTAATCAAGGCCCGACATCAATACGTTGCCTTCAGCCGTGACAATGTTTGTTTTTGTATCCATGATGAGCGAATCGGCGCGGATCGTAACGCGATCAAGCTTGACCTCGACCGATCCTTCAGCTCGAATTATACTTGTGCCCTCAATGTACTTTAGCTTTTCGGCTTTGATATTGACTGGTATCTCCTCTTCGGCAAATGCTGTTGTTGCGATAGAAATAAATATTAATAATAATAGAAACCTTTTCACCACTTTGATTATATCAGAAAGCATGATAAAATATCATTATGCGCCTGCCTAAGGAATTCAAAAAATACTTTTGGGATGTCGATTTTAACAAGCTGTCCTATAAAAAATACCCTAAATTTGTCTTAAGCAGAATAATGCAATATGGAGATCTTTTTGCCCTTAAATGGCTGATGAAGATGCCAAAAAGAACAATTCTTGGTGTAGCGAGGACTAGCAGGGAAATTGATGACAAAACAAAGAACTATTGGGAAACAGTCTATGGGAGATAAATTCCACTTAGAGATATTGCCAAAAAGACAACGGATCTTATTTGATGTTTTTTCCCGGTCCGACTGGATATCGCAATTTTATTTGGCAGGAGGCACGTCGTTAGCTCTGCAGATCGCGCATAGAAGATCAATTGATTTCGACTTTTTTTCGGAACAAGAATTCGATACTAGGCTTGTAAAAGAAAAACTCGCAAAAATCGGCGATTACCAAATATTATCAGAGTCGGAACAAATACTTGACGGCCGATTGAATGATGTCCGCGCATCTTTTTTTAATTTGCCTTTTCGCTTGATAAGACCCGTCAAAAATTTCTGGAAATTACGGATCATTTCTAAAGAAGATGCTGCTGCAATGAAATTGAGCGCGATTTCTATGAGAGGCAGCAGGAAGGATTTTATTGATATTTATTTTCTATTAAAAGAGTTTTCATTGGAGCAAATGTTCGATTATTTTAGGCAGAAATACGGAGAAAACAAAGAAAATATTTTTTGTGCGTTAAAGGGGCTTGTTTATTTTAACGATGCGGAAGAAATGCCAATGCCAAGCATGATCCGTCATGTTGTTTGGGGAAATATCAAGAAAACAATTTTGTCCGCCCATAAAAAGTATATCGACACACTTAGAAACGAATAATTTTGTGTTTGACGACTTTCAAATCAAAGGCCTCTCCTATGATTCCCGTAAAGTAAAACCAGGCGATGTGTTTGTCGCGATCCCCGGTTCAAATGTTGACGGCTATGATTTTATTCTACAGGCGATCGAAAATGGAGCACGAGCGGTTGTGGCCGAAAAAGATTTTCCCGCGCCGTCACATGTTCAAAAATTAATTGTTCAGAATGCACGGCAAGCATTGGCGGAACTTTCAAATAGATTCTATGATTATCCGTCAAAGAAGCTCAAATTGATCGGTGTAACCGGGACTAACGGCAAAACAACGATCTCATATTTGATCGAATCGATATTAACAACTGCGGGTTTCAAGGTTGGATTAATTGGGACGATCGAAACAAGAATAGCCGGCAGGCCGATCGAATCAAATCTAACAACTCCGGAATCCCTAGAACTCCAAGCCTTGCTCTCGCAAATGGAAAAAGAGGGCGTTACGCATGTTGTTATGGAAGTTTCTTCCCATTCTTTAGCACAATATCGGGTTTACGGATGTGGGTTCGATGTAGCGATCTATACCAATTTAACCCATGACCATTTGGATTTCCACAAGACAATGGGACAATATTTAGAAGAAAAGAAAAAACTTTTTAGGATGCTTAAGCCTGAAGGCTTGGCTATTGTGAATATTGATGACCCATACGCGAACGAAATAATATCCGAGGTCGAAAATGAAGTAATATTCTATGGCATAAAAGAGGCTAAGCATGAACTTAAAAGCGCAAAATATAGTGAATTGGACCTTCAGTTTAAAGATTATTCTTTCGATCTGGACCAAATGCGCATAAAGATCGATTCTTTGGAAATAATGACTCAATTGATCGGTACATATAATGTATATAATGTTTTGGCGGCATATCAGTGCGGCCTTTCTTTCAATCTAAGCCGCGATATTATTAAAAATGGTATTGAGAAAACAGTAGTGTCTGGGCGGATGGAAAGGATCGAAAACAATAAAGGCATCAAGATAATTGTAGATTTCGCACATTCACCTGATGCTCTGCAAAAACTTCTTGAAACCCTTAAACCATATGCTAAAGGCAATCTGATATTAGTTTTTGGTTGTCCTGGCGATCGCGATCGCGATAAGCGCCCGATCATGGGGAAAATTGCTTCTGATTTGGCGGATCACGTGATTGTAACAACAGACGATCCGCACACCGAACCTCCTGGTCAAATAATATCTGAGATATTAAGCGGAATGACAAATGACAAATTTCAAATGTCAAATTATGAAGCAATTCAAGATCGAAGAGATGCGATCGAAAAAGCTTTGAGTATCGCCAAGAAAGGAGACATTTTGGTCATCGCGGGCCGCGGGCACGAGAAATTTCAGGATTTTAGTGGGAAGAAGGTTCTGATCGATGATAGGGAAGTTGTGAGGGGATTTTTTAGGAGCGATAAAGTTGGAAAAAGTTAAGGTTGCGATAATTGGCGCGGGGGTCGTTGGGCTTGCAATTGCCGAAACTCTTTCAAGAAAGATCGACGGAGATATTGTTGTCTTTGAAAAGCATGATAAGTTCGGGCAAGAAACAAGCAGCCGCAACAGCGAAGTGATCCATGCAGGGATCTATTACCCAAAAAATTCTTTGAAAAGCGCATTATGCCTGCGCGGCAATAAAATGCTATATGACATATGTAAAAAAGAAGGCATCAAATATAAAAATTGCGACAAATTAATTATATCAACTAACGATAGCGAAGCAAAAAGGATCCTGTCAATTCACGAAAACGCGGTTTCAGTTGGCGTTCCAGGGCTAAGTCTTCTTACAAAAAACGAAATTGCCGATCTTGAGCCTAATATTTTCGCATTAAATGGAATATTTTCTGAAACAACGGGGATCATTGATTCTCACGGGCTTATGAACTACTTGTGTAAATCTTCTGAATCAAATGGCGCGATGTTCTCGTTTGGAAATGAAGTCACAGGGATTGTGAGGAGAGGGGCGGGAGGAGGGGGCCTGCCTGCCGGACAGGCAGGGAGTAGCACAGATTCTGGATACATATTAAGGACAAGTGATGGCGAAGAAATTTTATCGGAATTTGTAATTAATTCTGCGGGGCTTTTGTCTGATAAGATCGCCCGAATGGCAGGGTTTGATATTGATGCTTTGCACTACAACTTGCATTTTTGCAAAGGAGATTATTTCTCGATCAAAGGTTCATCAGGAAAACTAAATCATCTTGTGTATCCTGTTCCGCATGAAAAAGGGCATGGATTGGGGGTTCATGCAACGCTTGATCTGGATGGATATATTAGGCTTGGGCCTGACACCGAATATGTTGATAGAATATATTACGATATCGATCCAAAAAAGAGATTGGATTTTTATAAGGCGGCTAAAACATATCTTCCTTGGCTAAATGAAGAAATGCTGGCTCCAGATACTTCCGGAATGAGGCCAAAACTCCAAGGCCCAGATGACGCCATGCCTGACGGCAGGCAGGGGTTCAGGGATTTTATTATAAAAGAAGAATCGGAAAACGGATTTCCTGGATTTATTAATCTGATAGGAATTGAATCTCCCGGGCTAACGAGTTGTTTGGCTATTGGAAAATTCATCTTGAATTTGTTATAATAGATTGAGCGAGGTGCTTGCAATGGGAATTACGTTTATCGAAGGAAAAGTTAAAGGTCCCGACGGAATCGAAAAAAATGTGCGTTTTTTGGTTGACAGCGGCGCTACCTATTCATTGCTTCCCAAAGTGGATTGGCAGGAGATCAATTTAACGCCGAAACGCGAGGTAACTTTTTCGCTGGCTGACGGCAGTAAGATAATGCGAAAGGTTTCGGAATGTTATTTTGAATTGCCTCAAGGGGAAGGACATGCGCCGGTAATTTTGGGCGAGAATGGCGACGAGGCTCTATTAGGAGCCGTGACGCTTGAGGTCTTAGGCCTGGTGCTTGACCCGTTTAAGCGGACACTGCAGCCAATGCACATGCTGTTAGCATAATAAACCAATGTCTGCTTGATCAACCATTTGTAGGCTAGCTTTGCCCATGGTATAATTACTAAATTAAGAAAGCGAGGGAATAATATTGTTTAAGAATAAGGCTATGTTGAAGTATTGTTCGGTATTTCTTTTATTGATCTTTTCCTGCCCTTGTTTTGCTGAAGTCCAAATATCAGATGTGTTATCGAATCCCGCGGCAAGGCAAGCCGCTCAAGATTATATAAACACCCAGAATCCAGCACAAGATAATGTTAATGTCGCAACAGAAAAATATACTTCTGAAAATAGAGCTGTTAATGCCCAAAAAGGTAATGCCCCAAAAAAATATTATGATGAGAATTATAATCCAACACTTGAGATAAAGGGAAAGATTTCTGGCTTGGAAGCAATGTTCTCTGAATCTGTTTCTCTTGAGGGTTTTTCTGAAATAAAACAGTTTGGGTATGATATTTTTAACAAATCCGCTTCGAATTTTATCTCTCCCCAAAAAAATACTCCGGTCGGCGATAATTATTCTATAGGGCCTGGAGACAGTTTTGATGTGACAATGTGGGGGGTTAGCGAGGGAACTTTCAAAGTTACTGTCAATCCAAATGGAGAAATAACTCTACCTAAAGTTGGCTTGGTTTCTGTCGCAGGTTTAAGTTATTCGCAGCTAAAGCCTTTTCTTGAATCCCAGCTTAATAGGTTTTATCAGGGGATAAATCTTGGGATAACCTTCGATACAATTAAAACTATACAGGTTTATGTCGTTGGCGAAGTGAAACAACCGGGAAGCTATCCTATAAGTTCTCTTTCCTCCGCATTTAATGCATTATTTTACGCAGGAGGGCCGACAAAACAAGGTTCTTTGCGCGATGTGAGGATATTGCGCAATGGAAAGGTTGTTGCGCGTTTAGATCTTTATAAGTTTCTCTTAAAAGGCGACAATAGCCAAGACGTTGCATTAAGAGCGGGCGATACTGTTTTTGTCCCGTTGATAGGCGGCGTTGTGGCAGTTGCCGGTAATGTAAAGCGTCCTGCAATATATGAGGTAAAAGGAACGGTGGATCTTTCTGATATTTTGTCTTTGGCAGGGGAAGTCAACCCTTCGAGTTATTTGAACCGCATTCAGATCGAACGGATTGTTGCCCATCAAAAAAAGATAGTTATCGACAAAGAGATATCAATTGCTGATGCAGCAGGGAATTTGGGGATCCCAGTCCAAAATATGGACCTGGTGAAAATATTCCCGATCTATGCGCAAGTGAACAATAAAATATACGTCAAAGGCGCCGTGAAATATCCCGGGAGTTACGCGTACAAAGAAGGGATTAGGCTGCTGGATATTCTAAATGAAGACGCTCTTGTTTCATATTATTATTTTCCCAAAATTGAGGTAACCCGCATAATAAGCAGCCATTCTTTTAAAATAGATATTTACGATGTTGATTATGATAAATTATTCAAAGAAAAAGATGATTCCTCAAATATTTATTTGCAGCCAGGGGATGTAATAAGCATTTTCGCTTCAAAAAAGAATGCGGAGAAAATCACAGTACAGGGCGAGATTAAGCGACCTGGTGAATATGTTGTAAGGGATGGGGAGAGGATAAGCTCTGTTCTTGAGCGCGCAGGCGGCTATAATGATTCCGCATTTTTATACGGGGCAATTTTAACAAGAAAAAATGCCATTGATATCGAATCGGAAAACTATTCCAAAATGGTCGGTAATTTGGAATTGGACCTTTTGCGCAAGCAAAGGGAGCTTTCTTCAAGTTTTGTGGTAAAAGAGGATATCGCGACCCGCCAAATGTCCTTTGCGCAGACCAGGCAAATTGTTGATTTCATGAAATCAGCCTCTATGAAAGGAAGAGTTATCATCAACTTGGATTCAATAGAAAAATTAAAAAACAGCCCGAATGATATTGAGATCGAGGATGGGGATGTGCTGTATATTCCAAAAACTCCAAAAAGCGTAATCGTCCTTGGCCAGGTTTATCACCAAACCGCCGTAGCTTTCGACCATAAAAAGAACGGCAGGGGTTATGTCGACATGGCAGGGGGGGCGACTAATACCGCGAACGAAGGGGATGCATATGTAATAAGGGCTAACGGGTCTGTTATTAGCAATCGGCAGGGGGTTAATATTTATTCATCAAAGCTTTTCCCCGGCGATACAATTATTATTCCAGAAAAGATTGATACAAGAAGCATTTGGTCTGTGTTCCAGGACTTTACCCATTGGGCTTACGAGGCCGTTGTGTCGGCAATTGTACTTAAGAAAATATTGCAGTAGAAGGGATTTATGGAAGACGAGATTAATATTGTTGATTATTTAAGGGTTGTAAATAAGAGGAAATGGGTGATCCTCATTTTTATAGTAGCTGGCGCGGCAACCATGTTTTTTCAAACATTATCTGCTCCAAAACTTTATAAGGCTGAAGTGACATTCCTTTCTTTAGGTTCGAATATTGGGAATCTGTCACAAGCTTTTTCATCACTTGGTTTAGGCGGCGGGGGACAGGGTGAAGGGGCGAATATCGACACTATATTAAAAAGCCGCACCTTATCTCGCATGGTTGCACAACATGAAGGTTTGAAAAAAATTGTATTTAAAGAATTGTGGGATGCACAAAATAATAGGTGGCTTGATAGAGAGCCTACCCTTGATGAAGCCGCTTCTGCGGTTAGTGGTGGAATTTCGGAAGGAAGCCAAACACATATTGAAGTTGTGTGGAATAATGCTGAAACTGCAGCCAATATTGCCAATACTTATGCAATAGAGCTAATAAGATTTTTGAATCAAAAATCCATTGGGGTAAACCTACAGATCTTAGATGAAGCACAACCACCAAAGGCGCCTTTTAATAAAAAATCAAATCTTAGTGCATTTATTGGCGGGATATTTGGATTGTTTATTGGTCTTTTCTTAACATTTTCATTGGAATATTGGTTAAACATTAAAAAGTAGCCGCCGCTTACTAATTCTGACAAGAATAGTTGTACTCTTGACAAGATTTGAATATGGCATATAATTAATATATGCTTGTTGATGAAAAAGAAATCTATACTCCACAGGAAGTCATATCAATTCTAAAAGTTTCAGATTCCACTTTTCGCAGGCTGGTCCGAAAAGGGATACTTCGTGCAGGTAAAATTGGAGGACAATACCGAGTCCTTGGAAAGCATATTTTGCAATTATTGAATCCTGAATTGCCTGAAGAAGTTAAAAAAACATATAAAAACATAATTTCTAAGATATGATCATTTATTTTTTTAAACGAGATAATATGTTATGAAAATTCTAATTACAGGGTCTGCTGGATTTATTGGGTTTCATGTAGCCATGGAACTCCTGAAGGATGGCCATATTGTTTTTGGCGTGGACAATCTCAATAGCTATTATGATGTCAGCTTAAAAACATCCAGGAATAATCTTTTGAAAAAATATCAAAACTATAATTTTTATGAGTTAGATATTTGTGGTTATGAAGGGCTCAAAAATATTTTTAAGGCTAATAGTTTTGATAAAGTTTGCCATTTGGCGGCTCAGCCCGGGGTTAGATATTCCATAGAAAATCCCTTTATTTACCAAAAAACCAATAATGAAGGTTTTCTAAATATCATCGAATGTGCAAGGCAATATAAAGTCAACCAATTTATTTACGCTTCCTCGTCATCAGTTTATGGCGCAAATAAAAAAATACCATTTTCTGTCGTTGATCGAGTGGACCGGCCTCTCTCTCTCTATGCTGCCACAAAACGTTCCAATGAACTTGTTGCGTACGCATATAGCCATCTATACGGCATTAATACCATTGGGCTGCGTTTCTTTACAGTTTATGGGCCATGGGGCAGGCCGGATATGTCTTATTTTCTCTTCACTGGTGCGATTTTAAATAATAAGCCGATAAATGTTTTTAATAATGGAAGAATGAAGAGGAATTTCACATATGTTGACGATGTGGTAGCGGGGGTAAAAGCCAGCTTGGGATATGAAGCGAAATATGAGATATTTAATTTGGGGAATGACCGTACCGAAGAATTGATGGATTTTATCGATTGTATAGAGAAAAACCTGAATAAAAAAGCCAAAAAGAACTTACTTCCTATTCAGCCGGGAGATGTGTTGGAAACATGGGCAGACATTGATACTGCGCGTAAAAAATTAGGATATTGCCCCAGAACTGATATTGCGGCGGGTATAACGAACTTTATTAACTGGTATAAAGATTATTATGGAATAAGGGAGCGTAATCATGTTTAATGACAAAATGATTCTTATTACGGGAGGAACAGGCTCTTTTGGGAAAAAATTCGTGGAGATTGTTCTTAAGGAATTTAAACCAAGAAAAATCATCGTCTTTAGCCGGGATGAGCTTAAACAATATGAAATGGCGCATCAATTTGTGGAGCATGAAGGCGTTCTGCGGTTTTTTATCGGCGATGTCAGAGACAAAGAAAGGCTGAACAGAGCATTTCAAGGAGTTGATTATGTTGTTCATGCGGCGGCGCTGAAGCAGGTTCCGGCTATGGAATATAACCCATCCGAAGCAATAAAAACAAACGTTATCGGCGCGATGAATATTATCGATGCGGCAATTAGCAACAAGGTGAGATCGGTCGTTGTTCTGAGCACTGACAAGGCATGTAATCCGATAAATCTCTATGGCGCTACGAAATTGTGTTCGGATAAGCTTTTTGTGGCAGCGAATTCTTATTCTGGCGATGCTGGGACAAGGTTTTCGGTTGTCCGTTACGGCAATGTTTTTGGAAGCCGTGGAAGCGTGGTTCCTTTCTTTAAGGCTAAAGCCAGAGAGGGAGTGTTGCCGATTACCGATCAGCGCATGACCCGGTTTTGGATCACGCTTGAGCAAGGAACACGATTTGTGATGAGAAGTTTTGAACGTATGCGCGGCGGAGAAATATTTGTACCAAAAATCTCAAGCATGAAGGTGATAGATTTGGCAAAAGCGATTGCCCCGTCAGCCAAAACCACGATTGTGGGAATAAGGCCGGGAGAAAAATTGCATGAGATTATGATCTCATCAGATGATGCAAAAAACACCAAGGAGCTAGATGATTGTTACGTTATTAAACCGGCATTTCACTGGTGGAGCAATGAAAACCACGCAGATGGGAAACCGGTCGCTGAAGATTTCTGTTATAGTAGTGATACAAATAAACAATGGCTAACTGTTCCGCAGTTACAGGAAATGTTGAAGGAGCAATAAATTGGTTCAAATTCCTTATGCGACGCAATGGATAGATGAAGAAGATGTAAAAGAGGTCATTGAAGTTCTGCGCTCGGGATATTTAACCCAGGGGCCCAGAATTGCCGAGTTCGAGAAAAAAGTAGCGGATTATTGTGGCGCAAAATACGCAGTTGTTGTCAATTCGGGCACTGCGGCGTTACATGCCGCCTGTTTTGCCGCCGGCATAAAACCTGGCGATGAAGTAATAACTTCGCCGATCACATTCGTTGCTTCAGCCAATTGCATTTTGTATTGTGGCGGGAAGCCGGTGTTTGCGGATATCCAGGCCGACACCATTAATATTGATCCGAAAGAGATCGAGAAAAAGGTCGGCTCTAAAACGAAAGCGGTCATCCCGGTTCACTTTGCCGGCCATCCTTGTGACCTTGAAGAGATTGCCGATGTCGCCAAAAAGAAAAAATTGATTGTGATAGAGGATGCGGCGCATGCTTTGGGCGCAGAATATAAGGGCGCAAGAATCGGTTCTTGTAAATATTCTGATATGGCCATCTTCTGTTTTCATGCCACAAAGATTATTACTACTGGCGAAGGCGGGATGATATTAACAAATAATGAAGAATATTATAGAAAGCTGTTAATGTTCAGGACGCATGGAATTACAAGAGATCCTAAAATAATGAAAAATAATAATGAAGGCGATTGGTATTATGAGATGCAATATCTTGGATATAACTATCGGCTCACAGATTTTCAGTGCGCATTGGGAATAAGACAGATGGATAAACTGGAAGGATTTGTTGCCCGCCGAAGAGAGATCGCGGGCAAATATAATCAGGCCTTTAGAGATATAGATGGAATTGGGTTGCCGGTGGAAAAGGAGCAGGTCAAATCGTCTTGGCATCTTTATCCGATACAAATTAAGAACAATCGTCGGAAAGTTTTTGAAGATTTGCGGAGCGAAGGGATAGGGGGCAATGTTCATTACATCCCGGTTTACCTGCAGCCGTATTATCAAAAGCTTGGTTATCGGCAAGGGCTTTGCCGTCTGGCTGAAGAATATTATTGGCAGTGCATCTCTCTGCCGATGTATCCAAAACTAACTGATAGTGACCAGGACTATGTCATCAAGATATTTTGTGCGGTTTTGAGCTCGGTAAATATGAGGTGAAGCATGAGAAGCATGGAATTGGCGTCGCGTGATCTGTTATATTCTGTAGTCATTCCTGTCTATAATAGTGAAAAGACCATAGAAAATGTTTGTCGCAGGATCATTGACCTTTTCGAGGGGGTGCAAAAAAGATTCGAAATCATCCTTGTCAATGATGGCAGCCGGGATGGCTCGTGGCAGGCCATGCAAAAGCTCGTGTTTAATAGCCGGAAAATAAAAATAATAAACTTGATGCGGAACTTTGGCGAGCACAATGCAGTCATCGCAGGGCTAAATTATTCCCGAGGAGAATATGTTATTGTTATGGATGATGATGGGCAAAACCCGCCTGAAGAAATTGGCAGATTGATCAATAAAATGCACGAGGGCTATGATGTTGTTTTTGCCTATTACGAGACTATGAGACAGAGCTTATTAAGAAATCTGGGTAGTGCTTTTAATGACAAGATAGCCACAATCCTGTTAAGAAAACCGAAAGGCTTATATCTTTGCAGTTTTAAGATCATCAGTCGTGCGCTTGTTAATGAAGTCGTGAAATATGCAGGGCCATTTCCTTACATCGATGGGCTTATCTTTAGGAGCACGCATAATATCGGAACCGTTTTAGTTGACCACAAAGAACGGGCTTATGGCCATTCAAACTATACCATAGGTAAATTGGTCGCCCTGTGGTTGAATATGTTCACAAATTTTTCCATC
This sequence comes from Candidatus Saganbacteria bacterium, assembly GCA_016223245.1. NCBI lineage: Bacteria > Bacillati > Candidatus Saganbacteria bacterium. The sequence continues at coordinate 93,808 of JACRPL010000021.1, forward strand.
CTTCCCTTAAGGATTGCAACATTAGTCGGCTTGTTATTCTCTATCATCGGTTTTGTCTCAGCCTTGTATTACGCCGTTGAGAAAATAGTCCATCCCGATTCATCTATCGGGTTTGCTACATTGATTATTGCTATTTTGATGTTTTCCGGAATCCAGCTCTTGACCGTGGGTGTGATTGGTGAATATATCGGCCGATTGTTCATGTCGCTAAATCGTACGCCCCAGTTTATCGTCAGGGAGATGAAAGGATTCCATGATATTCCAACTTCTGATTTTGGAGGCTGACGTGGCTTTATTAGATAAAATCAACTGGCTCAAATTGCCTTCGGCAACCGATGTACGAGGTGTGCTGACGTCGATTGAAAGTGAAATTGACGCTCCGTTCATGATCAACCGAGTCTTTTATATGCATCACATCGTTTCCGAAAGAGGCGGTCATGCGCATATGGATACGGACCAGATCGTGATCGCAGTGGCCGGGTCGTTCAAATTGTCTCTTTCTGATGGTGTTGATAAAAGAACATTCGTTCTGGACGATGCTAAAATTGGACTCTATATTCCGCGTCAGATCTTTATTAATATCAGTGATATTTCGCCCAACGCAGTTTGTCTCGTTTTAGCAAGTTCGCATTATGACATCAAAAGATCGATCCGGAGCTGGGATGATTATCTAAAATATCTTGGCTGTGAAAAAAAACAATAATATATGCCAAAGCCATATCTTGATATTAATAATATCGATGGGAGTTTTTTGCAGTCAGCACTGTTGACGGGCAGCGAACTGCTCGGCCTCGGCGACTTTGAACGGTGGCTTGAAGCGCGGTATAAGGCGAGCGATTTTGAAGTTAGGCAGATACCATTCAATGAACTCGATAATTGGTATTTTGAGGAATCCCTCGGCAGCCTTATCCACAAAAGTGGGAAATTCTTTAAGATCGAAGGCTTGAGCGTCAAAACTAATTTCGGTCGCACCGCGGAATGGGAACAGCCGATCATCAACCAGCCGGAGATCGGAATACTGGGGATCATAACAAAGAAGATCAATAGCATCCGCTACTTTCTTATGCAGGCCAAAATGGAGCCCGGCAATATCAATACTATCCAATTATCACCGACTGTCCAGGCCACAAAAAGCAATTATATGCAAGTCCACGAGGGAAAAAAGCCTCTGTTCCTCAATTACTTTTTGGACCGGACTAAATCAAAAGTCCTGATCGATCAACTGCAATCAGAGCAGGGGGCGAGATTTTTGCGTAAAAGGAACAGGAACATGGTTGTCGAGGTTGAGCAGGAACTGGATATCCCCGATGATTTTTGCTGGTTGACACTGGGGCAGATCAAGCAATTATTAGCGATTGATAATCTGGTCAACATGGATGCCAGATCGGTTTTGTCCACAATCCGGTTGTTCGACGGGTTGCCTGTCAGGGATATCCACTTCAATGCTTTACAGGTGTCTGAGTTTTCTCTTGACATTCTTCGCTCTCTAGTGGAAGACGGCCCATTGCACAGCCACACCGAAATCTTGAGTTGGTTTACCGGCTTAAAAACGCAATATTTTTGCCAGGTCGAAAGCAAACCATTATTAAGCATCAGAAAATGGCGGCGCTCCGAATCGGAAATATTCCATGAGTCGGGGGGGCTCTTTTCCGTTATGGCGGTTTCGGTCAGCGCAGGAAACCGGGAAGTGAATAAATGGACGCAGCCGCTCATAAAACAAAACGGCATTGGCATTGTGGGATTTGTCTGTAAAAAAATAAACGGTGTCTTGCATTTTCTGGTTCAGGCCAAAGTCGAAGCCGGATATATTGACATTATTGAAATGGTCCCGACCCTTTCGATCTCAAACCTCAAAGCAAATATGGATGGCACTCAGCTTTTTGCAGAAATATTTATGGATCCGCCGCTGGAGCGGGTTCGATTTTCGGCTATTTTGTCCGAAGAAGGCGGTCGTTTTTACCATGCGCAGAACAGGTATATGATTGTTGAGGCGGCTGAAGGGGCAGACTTTGATCTCCCAGAAAATTATATTTGGATGACCCTGGGTCAATTGCTTGAGTTTGAGCAATACAGCAATTACGTCGCAATCGAGACACGAAGTTTGTTGTCATGCGTAAAATTGAAATGCTTGTGATAAGGGAGCAGAGATGAATATATTGCTTGTTCGGCCGCCGGATTCGTTACAAAATGCGACCTTGTTAAGCCATACAAAACCAATCAACCTTGCTTATATTGCGGCTTATCTGTTGCAGAAAGGCTTTAATGTCAAGATTATCGATTATGAAATACAGGCTTTTTCTAGCGAGGCCTTCTTGAACATTTTGAGTGAGTTCAAGCCTGGAGTGATCGGCGTTTCATGTATGACCCCTACAATAAAGAATGGGGCTGCAATCTGTGAGCTAGCGAAACAACATGATATTAATATAAAAACCGTTGTAGGCGGAGTGCATGCAAATGGCCTTCCTGTAAGGACACTTGATGAATTTGATTCTTTCGATTATCTTGTTTATGGGGAGGGGGAGATCACATTTCATGAATTATGCTTGTGTTTTCAGGACAAAAAGAGCGTTGCAGAAGTAACTGGCATCGTCTATCGCGATGACAGAGGCGTGATCGTCAAAAATTCTCCCCGTGCATTAATCAAGGATTTGGATATTCTGCCTTTTCCGGCACGTGATTTGATCGATTTTGGACAACAAGTTGGACATTCATCAAGAGGTTTCACAAACAAAATAAGATCAGCCGAAATATTCACATCGCGTGGATGTCCTGTCGGGTGCACTTTTTGCGCTATCCAGGCGACTTTTGGCCGCATGGTCAGGTTTCGAAGCCCTGTTTATATCGAACGTGAGATCAAAGAATGTGTCGAGAAGTACGGGTGTAATCATATCGTCATTGCCGATGATACGTTTACGCTGATCAAGGAGCACGCGTTGAAAATTTGCGATATTTTAAAACGCTCTGGGATCAAGTCCTGGAATTGTGATACGAGGGTCAACACAGTTAGCGAAGAATTGCTTACTGCCATGAAAGACAGCGGTTGCCAAAAAGTTGCCTTTGGCGTAGAGTCGGGCAGCCAGAGGATCATTGATCTCATCGGGAAAAAGATTACGGTTGAACAGGTCAAAAATGCTGTATCACTGGCTAAAAAGGTTGGCATCAAACATATCGAAGGTAATTTTATTATCGGCAGCGACCCTTCAGAAACGCTGGAAGACGTCGCCCAGACCAAAAAATTGATCAATTCTTTGTCCTGGACTTTTGTTTCAGTCACCGTGATCGTACCTTATCCTGGCACGCCTCTTTATGATTCAATGCAGGCGAAAGGCCTGTTAAAAGTTGAGGAGTGGGAAGATTTTGTTATGTTTGGCAAGGTGCCAAAATGGCGGACAGAAAATTTTACTGCAACAGAGTTGGTTGGCCTCCAGAAGGAGTTAACAAAATCATTTTATCTAAATCCAAAATATATCATTCGCCAGTTATTAGGCATAAGAACCATAAAAGATGTTCAATATTGGGCTAATGCAGGATTTTCGTATATTAAATGGTATTTAACGGGGAAGGTTTGAATTCAATAAAATGATAATTTTGATCTTAGGCTATTCGAGGATCGCGCGGAAGAGGGTCATTCCGGCGTTAGCGCAAATCGACAATGTGAAGCAGGTCGAGGTGGCCTCCGTCTCGTCGGCCAATCGTGTGGTCTTGCCAGAAAAGATCGCTGGCGCGGTTTATAATGATTATGATGCTGCTCTATCTGCAAGTAAAGCTAACGTGGTTTATGTCTCAACTTTCAACGGCGACCACTCCCGACTTATCGAAAAAGCTCTCAAACGAGGTTTCCACGTGATCGTCGATAAACCAGCCATGACTGATTATCGTGATGCGAAAATGCTGGCAATCCTTGCACGCGAAAAACGGCTCTGCCTGGCCGAGGCAACCGCTTATGCCTTTCATCCGCAAATAATACAGGCAAAAAATATTTTTCTCGACGCCGACCGGCAGCCGAAACGTTTGACGGTAATCTTTACTTTTCCGCCAATCGACGCGAATGATTTCCGCTATGACAAGGATTTGGGCGGCGGCGCGCTGCTTGATCTTGGCCCGTACGCCGTCAGCATTGGGCGGGTATTCTTTGAGGTAAAGCCGGACGAGGTATTTTGTCGACTGCTCTCTTTCGGCGGCAAAAACAATGTTGAGACAGCTTTCAGCCTGCTCGCGACTTATCCTGGCGGGCGGGCGATGGTCGGCCATTTTGGTTTTGATGCCGAATACAGGAATTACGTCAATATTTTGAGCGAGGGCGTCTCCCTGGAATTTGAGCGTGTTTTTACGATTCCTCATGATCAAGAAAATATCCTCAAGATCAAACAGGCTAACCAGCCAAAAGAGGTAAAAGCGACGGCGGGCGATTGTTTCGCCCTTTATTTAGATAATGTGCTGGCGGGCATTCGTAGCGGCGATTATCAGTATCACATCGACAATTTGTTGTCCGACGCCTATGTCTTGCAGCAATTGCGCCTAGCGGCAAATGGGGCAGCTTAAATGACCATAAAAGTTTGGGATTACTTGGCAGAATACGACAGCGAGAAGACGGAAATCATGGCGGCTGTGGAAAAGGTTTTTTCATCCGGCCGGCTGATCCTGGGCCAGAATGTCCAGGATTTTGAGTCGGAGTTTTCAAAATATTGCGATGTAAGATTTGGTGTTGGTGTCAACAGTGGCACGGACGCCCTGTTTCTTGCTTTAAAGGCGATTGGCGTTGCGCAGGGGGATGAGGTGATCACGGTCGCCAATACCGCCGTGCCGACCGTTTCGGCCATCGTTTCGTCCGGTGCTCGTCCGGTTTTTGTTGATATCGATCCTGCGACTTATCTGATGGACACGGCACAGCTTGAGGACGCCGTCACGCCCAGGACGAAATGTATTATGCCGGTCCATTTGTTCGGGCAGTGCGTTAATATGGCCGCGGTACAAAAAGTTGCACAGGCACACGGCTTAAAAGTGATCGAAGATTGCGCGCAATCGCACGGTGCGATGTTTAAGAGTAAAAAAGCTGGTTCCCTCTCTGATTTGGCGGCCTTCTCGTTTTATCCCACCAAGATTCTAGGTGGTTTTGGCGACGGGGGGATGGTCATTACTGACAATCAGGAGTATTATGAAAGATTAAAAAGATTGAGATTCTATGGGATGGAAACGGCTTATTATTCCAAGGAACATGGCTATAACTCCAGGCTTGACGAATTGCATGCTGCCATTCTTCTGTCTAAATTAAAGCATTTGGATGGCTATATCGCTCGCCGCAGGGAACTGGCAAAAAAATACGATGAGCTATTGAAGAATTCGGGTCTTGTCCTGCCGACCACCGCGGACGATAATTTCCACGCTTATTACCTTTATGTCTGTCGTCACGCCAAGCGGGATCAGATAATTGCGGGACTGAAGCAGAGGGATATTGTTGTCAACATCAGTTATCCCTGGCCGATCCATACGATGACCGGCTATGAATTCCTGGGTTACAAGAGCGGGGATCTCCCGCAAACCGAAGCGGTTTGTAAAGAGGTATTTTCCTTGCCTATGTATCCTGCGCTGACCGACAATGAACTTGGCTCGGTCGTGTCGGCCTTGATAGAAATATTGCGAGACATTATTTGATCCGAATTGATTATTGGCTGGGAGGTTGAATTATGTTAGAAAAAGAATATGAAACAATGTATAACGTTGAGGACAATCATTGGTGGTACGTTGGTATGCATAGAATATTTTTTGATATACTTAAAAAATATCTTTTTAATAGGGGGGAGAGAGGCCAAAATCTAAAAATCTTAGATGCAGGTTGTGGAACAGGGAAAGTGATGGAAAGCTTATCAAAATATGGAGAAACGCTGGGCATAGATTATTCAGAGTATGCTATTGTTTTTTGTAAAAAACGTGGATTTAATAGTGTTTTTCAATGCTCAATAGAAAAATTGCAATTCCCTGATGAATATTTTGATGTTATCACATGTTTTGATGTATTATCTAATGTGGATGACAAGAAGGCACTTGATGAGCTTTATCGAGTTTGTAAACCTGGAGGTTTGATCTTAATTAATGTGGTTGCTTGGCAATCTTTATTTAGTACTCATGACATGGCTGTAGGCGTAAAAAGAAGATATTCAAAAAATGAATTGGAGGAAAAGATAAATAAATCCGGCCTTATTATCAAAAAAATCACTTATCTTAATTGTTTTCTATTTCCACTAATAGCTTTAGTCAGGATTCTAAAAAAACGGATGATTAATGGTAATATTATTGAATCTGATTTAGTAATGCCCATTCCTATATTAAATTTCATCCTAACTCGCGTTTTATATTTAGAAGCATTTTTGGCAAGGAAAATTAATCTGCCGATTGGTCTTTCTCTTTTTTGTGTAGCTGAAAGGCAGCAAAAAGACAAATAAAAATAGAATAAATTATGTACTCTGAGGCAAAAAATACTGTTTCATTCTTATCCGCCATTATTGCGTTAATAATGGCAACTGTTTATTGCGTCCTCAGGCTCGGGTTCGATAATTCCGGCGATACCTCGTTGCTCTCCGTATTTAATATCCTGGCGCTCGGCTGGTTCGTTTTATTATTGCCGGCCAATTTGCGGCGCGCCAGGTCGGTCCTTAAGATTAAAGAGATCGGCGGCTGGGCCGGCAACGACGCCTTTGTTTTACTGGTCGGCTTGTTTATTGTCGCCGTCGCCGGCCTGTGGGTTTCGTTCGGCGGGTTAAGCCTTGCCCCGATCTTTGTGCCGGCCGGAATTATATTTTTCATCTTTAGTTTTTTCGATTTCCTGAAACAAGCCAGGCTTTTTTATCTTGTCATCACGACATTGTTCGCGGTCTTTTATGCCCTGTGGATCGCCGGTTTGATCTGGGGTTCCGGCGTCTTTGACCCTCTTTTTCTTGAAAGGATATTTACCGGCGTGGGTTATGTCGATGTACTATTCCATGCTTCGATAGTCGGCATGATCAAAACATACGGCCTGGTTTCAACCGGTTTGGACGGTCTGCCCTTTGTCGGTTTTCATTTCGGCAGCCACTGGCTGTACGCCCAGTTTGCCGGCCTGTTAAGGATGCGAGCGATAACTTTTTATCAATTGGGTTTTCCTGTAATCTTTCTCCCGCTCATGACCAATGTTTTCATGTTGACGGCACTCTATTTTAGGAATATCGTGTCGCCTAAAAATGTCTTTGAGATCGCGAAAGACTATTGGTTTTGGATCTTTTTTATCGCTCTTCAAATCGGCATTTTCCCGATGCGCCTTTATTCAGAAATGAGCGCGATCGTCTGGTACAGGCGCTACGGCAGTGATTCTTATTCGCTTTCGCTTACACTTTTCCTGCTCTTATTTATGCTCTGCGGTCATTTTTGGCAGGAGAGAGAAAAGAATAAATTTTCCGAGGTTTTGTTCTTAATCGTCGTTGTGCCGCTGTTTTTGGGATTGATTGCCATAACCAAGCTCTTCACCGGGTTTCTGGTTACTGCCCTAGGCCTTTATCTTTTTATCCGGCTTGGCTTGTACAAAAAAGCGTTGTATAATGCGAGCTGTTGTCTGGGGCTTCTAGCGACATACCTGGCTTATAATATCTCTTCCGGCATGCATACTGGCATGGTTTCCGCCGGCCGGGCGATCGCTTTGAAACCGTTCTATAGCATTTACTCCATGCCCTTAGTTCTGCTCCCGTTCTATCCTGTCTTTTTTTACTTGTTCCCATTGATATTAATCATTTTCAGGCTGCACCAGATGAAGATTGGCACGCTGGGGCAGTTTTTTTGTGCTGTGAAAGCCAAGCAAATGATCGACATCGAAATTGTTCTGGCGTTAAGCGTCATTGGTTTCATTCCCGCTGCGATGTTTTATATACCCGACGGCAGCGGCCTGTATCTGACCGACCTGCAGGGGCTTATGGCGGCCTTGTTTTTGCTGGCTTATTTGCCTCGCTTGTTTGGCGGGGCGATAGGGGAGGGGGTGGGGAGAAAGTTCTCTCTGCCGGACGTCAAACTTATCTATATTTTAGGGGCTGTGATAGCTTTGCCGTTTTTCATCAGTCTTTGTTTTAATTACGCCGCGACGGTAAGATCAGCGCTAGAGATCAATATTAACAATAGGCTAGCGATCGTGGGCAATAATAACCTAACTTTTTCCGGCATCGCTAGACAGAGCATTAATAACAGAAGCCCTCGGAAATTGTTCGCACTACTTTACCCACTGTATTCGAAAGATTCGATCGCTGCGGGATTTAAAAAAAATAAATATTATACTTTGAAAGTTTCTTTATACGAACTATGCGGCCTGCCTCTCAATGAAAAGAAGAAGTCTTTGGTCTTTGTCCCGTCGGTGGACAAGTTATTTTGGGGCATCTTAAAAAAGAAAGAGAGCGTACCTTTTATTGTCCCCGCACTCACAGAGATGGCGATGCTCGACGGTCTGCCTCCCTTTGTAAAAGAGAACCGCGTCCCTTATGACAATTACTCCTATATATATTATACCCAGAGGCATAGCCAGCAGACCGAAGCCGAGAGATGGCAAGCAGTACTCTGTCTAAAAGCGAAACGGCTGGGCTTTTCTCGTTTAATTATATTAGACTCGGAAAAGGGCGGAATAAAAAAGATTGATTGCGACAAATCAATCGGAGCGCCGGTCAAAATATGAATAAGAATAATTCTTTAGCAATAATTACAGCAAGAGGCGGGAGTAAAAGGATTCCGCGCAAGAATATTAAGGCCTTTTTAGGGGCGCCGATTATAAAATATTCGATTGAGACTGCGCTTGTTGCAGGTTGTTTTGACGAGGTCATGGTTTCTACCGATGATCTGGAAATTGCCGAGATATCAAAAAAATATGGCGCCAGAATTCCTTTTATAAGATCAGCGGCCACATCGGACGATTATGCCGCGACCAGCGACGTTCTTAAGGAAGTGATCCAGCGGTACATGGCGCTGGGGCAAGCATTCGAATACTTTTGCTGTATCTATCCTACCGCCCCTTTAATTTCGGCTCAAAAATTGATCGATGGCCTCGACTTGCTTAAAAATGGGGACGCCGATTCAGTTCTGGCCGTGACCCGATATTTATATCCGATTCAGCGAGCCTTAAAAATTGTTGACGGTCAGGTGAGCCTGATCGCACCGGAAAATGGCCTCAAAAGATCACAGGATTTGTCGCCCGCCTATCACGACGCCGGCCAGTTCTGTTGGTTCAAGACAAAGGCCTTTTTGAACAAGGGGAGGCCAATGTTCTCGAATGCGCAGGCGATTGAACTCCTGGCTGCCGAAGTCCAGGATATCGATACCGAAGAAGATTGGGAGATGGCGGAGATCAAATACATGCGTATGCAGGAGAAGGGACAAAGATGAAAGTTTTGATCTTGACCGAAGGCGGTAAATCAATCGGTGCCGGCCATCTAGCCAGATGCTCCGCCCTCTATCAGGCGTGCGAAGAAAAAGGCGCCAATGTTGAATTGGTCATTAATGGCGATGATTCTGTCTCTTTTTTGTTGAATGGCATGAAATATCAACTATTTAATTGGCTAAAAGCCAAACAGCGGCTAGCCATGATGTTGGCCGACGCTGATTGTGTCATTATTGACTCTTATTTAGCGAGCCGATCGCTTTTTAACAAAATATCCGGCGCTGTTGCCGGACGGGTCATTATGATTGATGATCTGAATAGGCTGGCATATCCGGCGGGGATTGTGGTCAACCCTTCAATATACGGTCATCAGCTAAAATATCCAAAAAACAAAAAGATAACTTATTTATTAAGCAAGGACTATGTTATCTTGAGAAAACCATTCTGGTCCGTGCCAGCTAAAAAGATTAAGAGAAATGCCAGGAATATTTTAATTATCTTAGGCGGGGGCTTTCAGGGTGACTTTTTACGGCGGATAATAAAATACCTGTCAGTCAATTTCCCGTCTTTTACATACCACGTTGTTGCGCCTGATTTTCATGATCAAGGCGATCTTGATCTGGATATTAATTTCTATACGGGCCTTTCAGCGTGGCAGATGCGTGGGCTGATGCTAAAGTGCGATTTCTCTATTTCCGCCGGCGGTCAGACGCTATATGAGCTGGTACGGGTGGGTGTTCCGGTCATAGCGATTTGTCTGGCAGAAAACCAGTTGACCGGATTGCGGTTTTTCCATCGGCTAGGAGCGATCGCTTACGCGGGTTGGATAAATGAAAACCGCTTCTGGCATAGGTTAGGACGGTCTTTTGAAAAATTTCTTTCTTATAAAGAAAGGCGCGGGCTTGTGAAGCAACAGAAGTTGTTGATTGACGGCCAAGGTGCGAAGCGACTGGCCAAGGTTGGGTTCACACTGAAACAGAGGAGCTGATATGAGAAAATTAAAGCTGGCTTTTATCGGCGGCGGCCTGAATTCTGCAGTCGGGATGACTCACAAGATAGCCTCGCAGATGGACGGCAGATTTGAATTGACAGCCGGATGTTTCAGCCCTGATAAGTGTATAAACGAGCAAACAGCCAAAGAGTGGCATCCGGAAAGATTGTATGCGACCTGGGTAGAACTATTGGCGGAGGAAAAGAACAAATCTGATGTGCTAGTCGCTTTGACCCCGACGTTGCTTCATGCCGATATTATCGTGGCGGCGGTTAAATCTGGTTATCCAGTTATTTCTGAAAAAGCATTGACCTCTTCCGTTGCCGACGCCAGGAGAATAAAAACGGCCCTTGATGATTTGCAGGGTTACCTGGCTGTGACTTTTAACTATACTGGTTATCCAATGCTCAGGGAATTAAAGTCGGTTATTAAGCAGAATCGCTTGGGAAAGATCCAGCAGATCCAGATCGAGATGCCCCAGGAAGGGTTTGCGCGCCTGGGACAGGACGGCCGGCCGGTGGTGCCGCAGGAATGGAGACTAAGCGACGGCGATATTCCGACCATTTCATTAGACTTAGGTGTTCATCTTCATTCTATCATCTATTTTCTGACGGGTGAGAGACCGCTCGAGGTGACGGCGGTGCAGGACAGTTTTGGCTCTTTTAGGCAGATAATTGATAACGTCATATGCATTGCAAAATATTCTAATGGCCTAATATGTAATATCTGGTATGGCAAAACGGCGCTTGGCTGCCGGAACGGGCTCAAGGTAAGGGTTTACGGTGAACTGGGTTCGGCCGAGTGGTATCAGATGGACCCCGAGCGGCTTTTCCTGCGCGATAACCGGGGACAGGAGCAAGTCCTCGATCGGGGCAGTCTCGGTGTTAACGTCTGCGGGTTGCCGCGTTACGGCAGGTTTAAGGCGGGTCATCCCGCCGGCTTTATCGAGGCCTTCGCCAATCTTTACTGCGATATCGCGGATAGTATCACAGCCTATATGGGAAAATCATCTTATGATGCCGAATATGTTTACGGTATCGATGAAGCGCTGGAAGGTTTATGCATGTTTCAATCAGTCGACAAGGCGGCCAAAAATAAAACATGGGTAAATGTGGAGAGAGATAGCGAATGAAGTTTTCAATTATTATACCGGCTTACAATACGGGAAAATATATTGAGGGCTGTTTGGCCAGCCTGGAGGCTCAGCAAATCGGCGATTATGAAAGGGAAGCCGTCCTGATCGATGATTACTCAACTGACGCCACTCACCGGCTACTCAAGGAATTCCAGGACAAGAACAAAGAGTGGGTCAAACTAGTCAAGAACGGTAAAAATCTTGGCCTCGGGATGACGAGAAACGTTGGGATCGAAAACGCAACAGGCGACTGGCTGATCTTTCTTGATGCCGATGACTCGTTAAGCCCGGCAGGGTTAAAAAAAATATCGGAATATATCCGCTCAAATGATGCTGTTGATATTGTCGGTTTTGATTGGGCGTATGATTCGGCATCTACCATCAACAATGAAAAATATGGTGGACGCTGGGACCTGGACGTCCTGTCTCGGGATAAAGGCGAGTTGATCAAGAACTTTATTTCTTTGAGCATGGAAAATTCTGTCATTTACGCCGCCATGAAAAAAGATCTGTTGACCACCTCCGGCTTGAGGTTTAGAGATGGTTTGCATGAAGATATTGATTTTATGCTCAAGGCATATTGCCATTCGTCTAAGTGCGGGGTGCTGAACCAGCCAATATACCTGAAAAACAATCGAGAAGGTTCGATCGTCAACTCGATCTCAGAGATGCACATTAAAAGCTTTTTTCGCGCGCTTAAAGAAATCCATGATTTTCTGCTGGCACATACTCTATTTACTGATGAGATCTGTCGGTATTTTTATCGTGGCGCCTTGCGAGCTGTCTCAACTGAGGCGAGATATATCTGGCAGGGCGGCGGGCCGGCAGATCGACAAGATAAGCTTTATTTTATGCTCTATGATGAGTTTATCGGCCTGACCAGGCATTGCGGCACGGCGCTGGCCGAGCTGGTAGGTTCTTTTGAGCCTAAATACATGATGATCGCGAAATTCTTTCTGGAATTGATGGGGGAAAAGCCAGTCAGCGTCCAAAAAGAGATCGGCGCCTACCTAAAGGGAATAAATGATAAAAGCTGGGGCTGTTATGATCTCTATAACTCGCTCTTCTTGACTCCGGATGAAATTAGGACTTGCTGTAAGAGATTTTTCGTCAACAACGCAATGAAAGGCGACGTTGTACTGCTTGACCGCCAACGCTGTGAAGATGCAAGCCCTGAAAATATCCTGCTGGAGAAAAGGGGTTTGCATGTCAGAACTAACACTGGCTTGACGGACGAGTGTGTCGGCTGCCCTTACTTGACGTTTAAAAAATGGGGATCGATAAATGATCTCCGAATCGAGTATCTTTCTATTGAATACAACACAGTATGCAACATGCGCTGCAATTATTGCAGTGACCGTTTTTATGGCGGGAAACAGCCGGCCTACAAGGTCGAATCATTATTACAGCAACTATTTGAGCGTGGTAGTTTTAAGACGTGCCGCACGGTGATGTGGGGCGGCGGGGAACCGACGCTTGATGGGAATTTTCCCGCTCTGATCGCCTATATGGCTTCACAGCTCCCGAAGATCAAGCCAAGGATCTTTACCAACGCGACAGTGTTTTCCGAAACGATCGCACGGTTGCTTGAGGGAAATAATATCTTGACCATAACTAGCATTGACGCCGGCCGAGCGGAAACTTTCTATAAAATCAGAAAACATAAAGGTTTTGACCAGGTCTTTGAAAATTTGAAAAGGTATTCGACGTCCAGGCCGGAAAATATGATCATTAAATACATCATAACAGAAGATAACCGCGCTTTTGGCGAGCTGGAGGCTTTTGCCAGCCGCATTCGGCAGTATTCCCTGGAAAGGTGCAATTTCCAAATAAGTGTGAACTTTAAAGAAGAGCATGTTGACCTTGACTCTCTGATCGCCGCGATAGCCCTCTACACGAATTTGCTGGATATTGGCGTGAAGTTCATATTTTTTGACGATCTGTTCTGGCAGAGGATTTCATCTAAACTAAACGCCCACAACGACAAATTTTTGGCGAGAGCAAAAGAATTAGATTTGTTAAGGGCTTTTGCAGACAGCGATGAATATCGAAGCGTCGTCATTTGGGGGGCGGGAATTCAGGCCGGTTTCCTGATCGAAAAATCGGCCTTTTTTAAGAAAGTTAAGATCGAGTACCTGGTTGATAATGCGGCTGAAAAGCTCGGTAAAAAGTTCCACGGCCACGCGGTCTTGCCCCCTGAGACCTTGCTCAACTCCGCTCATCCGGTTTTAATTGCTGCCGTGCAAAATGTGCCTAATATCCTGGATAATTTTTCCAGGCTAGGCATTTCTGAGTCACGGCTGATAAAAGGGCTGGTCATCTGATGAAAAAAAGAATATTTGTAGCCGGCGGTGGCTATGCCGATATCCCGACTGTTCAGGCGGCGAAGTCGCTTGGATATTACGTGATCACCGGCGGGCTGGACAGGAACGGTCTAGCCAACGCTTACTCTGATCAGTATTTTCGGGCGGACAATTCCGATAAAGAAGCTATCCTTTCGGCCGCCAGGGAGCTGAAAGTCAACGCGATCTGTCCCGGCGCCGCCGGCCTCTCGGCGCTTTCCTGCTCGTATGCGGCGGAACAGATGGGCATGCAGCACCTTGATCCCTATGATATCGCTGGCCTTTTGCACCATAAGGACCGGTTCCTGAAGTTTGCGAAAGAGAACGGTATTTCAGCTCCACGGGCCGAAAGTTTTAACGATATCGATCAGGCCAATACTGCGATCGAAAGCTTCACTTTCCCATTAATGATCAAAGCGGCCGATTTGAGCGGCGGCAAGGGAATACTCAAAGTTGCGGACAAATCTGAGGCCAGAGAAGCCGTCGCACGCGCTTTTGCGCGGTCGAGGTCAAAGATTGTGGTCGTCGAAGAATACATCGAAGGGACCAATCACGGCTTTTCAACGATCATCAGGAACGGGCGGGTCGCTTTTCATTTTGCCGACAACGAATATTATTATTTGAACAAATACACCGTGGCTGGCGCCTGCTCTCCCGGCGATGTCCCCGAGTCAGCCGTCAAAACTCTTATCACGAATATTGAAAAGATCTCCACTTTGCTTAAATTAAAGAACGGGATATTCCACCTACAATTCATTCTGAAAGGCGACAGGCCGTATATTATTGATATATGCCGACGGATACCCGGCGATTTGTATGTCAATTTCGTCAAACACGCAGCAGAGATCGATTATCCTCTTTATCTTGTCAAAGCGTTCGCCGGGCTTTGCATTGACGACCTGACGCATAGGCCAGCAAAGCACTTCATTACTCGTCATGTGATCATGGCCGATAGGAACGGGCGGTTTACCGGGGTGGCATTCGATACCGCGATCAAAAAGAATATTATCGATCAATTGGTCATTCTTAAGGTTAATGATGAAATTACCGATTTTATGACACAGCGTGTGGGCATTGTTTTCCTGAAATTCGCTTCGCGTCGTGAGCGCGATGAAGTGACCAGCAGGATCCACGCCCTGGTGAAAGCGGAGGTTAAGAGATGAAGAAACCGTTTATCATTGCTGAGATGTCAGGAAATCACAACCAATCACTTGAGCGGGCGCTCGATATCGTAAGAGTGGCGGCCAAAGCCGGTGTCCACGCTTTAAAAATTCAAACCTACACTGCGGATACCATGACTCTCGATTTAGATAAAGGCGAATTCTTTATCAAGGAGCCCAAAAATCTTTGGAAAGGGAAAAGCTTATATAAACTTTACCAAGAGGCCTATACTCCTTGGGAATGGCATAAACCTATATTTACTCTTTGTAAAAGACTTGGGATAATAGGTTTCAGTACGCCTTTTGACGAAACGGCAGTTGATTTTCTTGAAGGATTGAATGTGCCGATGTACAAGATATCTTCGTTTGAAATTGTCGATATACCTTTGATCCGTAAAGTTGCAAGCACGGGTAAGCCGATAATCATGTCTACGGGTATGGCGACTGTTCAAGAGATCCGCGAAGCAATCATGGCGGCCAAATCAGCTGGTTCCAAGGAAATTACTCTTTTGAAATGTACTAGCGGTTACCCAGCTTCCCCGCTTGATTCGAATTTATTAACTATTCCTGATATGAGGAAAAAATTTAGGTGTGATATTGGAATTTCTGATCACACGCTTGGGCTTGGGGCAGCTATTGCAAGTATTGCATTTGGCTCAACAGTAATAGAAAAGCATTTCACATTATCAAGAGCCGAGGGAGGGGTAGATGCCGCTTTTTCTATGGAGCCGCATGAAATGAGGCAGCTTGTCGAAGAGTCAAAAAATGCTTGGCAAGCTATAGGAGCCGTGAAATATGGTCCGACTGTCGGAGAAAAGATATCATTAAAATATCGTCGCTCGCTTTATGTAACTTGCGATATTAAGGCTGGAGAAATGTTCACTAAGGAAAACATAAAAGCCATACGGCCTGGATTGGGTTTGCCGCCAAAGTATTATGATCGCTTACTTGGTAAAATAGTTAAAAAAAACATTAACAAGGGAACGCCGCTGGATTGGGCGATGGTAAATTAAGAATGGATATTGGTTTGTTGGATTCTCTAAAAATATGGAACTTTCATAACTTGTTAAAGATAATAGGGCGCTGATTATGGAAAATATTCTTGATTGGACGGAACTTTATGACCGCAGGATGATTGTACGGCAAACAAACAAATTAATCGACAGCATTATCAATAAAATATTTGATCTCCAGCTTTCAATACATGTTGGGATGTGCGAATCCGAACTTGCGCTTCTATACCGGTTCCCTATCCATGTTGCTACGAATATTTTTATCGAACGTATGTTGCGCGCTTCTTTTTATATCAGAACAAATAGGCCTTTTTCCTTACAAGGCCCAATGCCGGGAAAAGAGTATTTTGATGATACTGATAATGCAGTATTAAATTGTTATTTTGATCATTCGATAAATTTTGGGCTTCTCAATGGCCTATATTCTCTTCTAAATGATGGCGAATCGAAACATATTAATTATTCGGCGAAGAGATTGTCTCCGCAAAAAGAAATTTTTAAGAATGAACCCATGGGGATAAAAGCATTATTTCGAAAATTACGCAAAGAATCAAGAAATCGATGGGTGAAGATGAAAAAACCAGAAATAATTGGCGAGCTGTCTAATTGGGCGCTTGGTTTTATGTCACATGAAAACCTTTTGGATTTCGACTATAAACCGGCTAAGCGGAGCATTGATCAGTATAGCCGCGAAAAGATCAAGATCGCTTGCCGAGAATGCTTTAGTCTTGCTGTGGGGGATCTTTATTTTGATGTGCCGACAGAGAAAAGAAATGAGATGGCAGATCTTTTTGCCGGATTTATTGATCGAATTTTACCATTTTCTCTGATCGAAGAATTAAATGATCGTTATAAATATTATGAGCTGATGCTAAAAAATTGGAGAATCCTGGAGGTGCATTCTTGCGTTGGATATTATTATAATGAAAATTTTAAGCTCTTCGCGTTCTTGGCAAAACGTGCAGGAGCCATTCTTGTAAGTCATGCCCATGGTTCTGGCAATATTAATCCGTCTTTTAAGCATACCGCAAATGAGTTGCCTTTTCTGGATTATTATTTTTCCTGGGGGGTCACAAATGGATCATGGTTAAAAGGCATGAGTAAGCTTGACAATCTGAAAATAATAGATGCGGGAAGCCATTACCTTTATGGCATGCCTGCTTGGGAAAAGAAGAGGAGCTGTAAAGGCAATTTTACAATACTTTATTCTTCTGGTCCTCTGAGAGATTTTATGGCTGACCTCGAAGAAATTACCCCTGAAAGGAATATGAACCATCGGATGTCTGTATTAATATTGCTTAAAAGAATTTTGCAGGATTATCCTGGGTCGAAGATCATTTATAAGCCTTTTCCTGGAACTTATGCCAACGATCCAATCAAGGAAGTCTGTGCAGAAGAATTAAAGGTTGGAAGAATTCTATTGAGTTCGGACCGTCCGGTTGAGCTTTTCCAGAAGGCGGATCTTGTTCTTTGGGATTCTATTAGTACGGGTTTTGGCGAATCGGCCAGTTCCGGTGTCCCGGCATTAGTTTTTCAAGCAAGGTATGAATATGAATCGGCTTCGTCGCTTGGCAAGGAAATAGACAAGGAACTTGCGGATAAGGGAATCATTTTTTATGATGTTGAAACAGGCGCAATGCGGTGCAAGGTTGCATTGGATGATCCTATCGTCTTTCTGAGTTCGAGCAGACCTGCGATCAAAAAATATCAAGAAGCAGCTGCTTGGCCGGTAAATAAAGAAGCCTTTTGTGCGAAGATGAAAGATGCTTTGCGGATACAAGGATAATGTTTGGTTGAGATAGGGCCCAAAACAAAGGTAGTGCCTGGGTGGCTAATATTGGCTATTATTGACTAAGATATGCTTTTGTTGACATGATGTGAATAGGTGATATAATTTAATTAGGAGCAAATGCGTCTTTATAAAGAGCGTAGAATACAATGAATAATAGCAATTTAATAATACTTGAATCTCTTGATGAAGCTAAAAGGTTTATTAATGTTCTTTGCGTTAAAGATAATCGCTTATTAAATAGTATTATTATTTCTTTAACGCCTAATATCAGATATTATCTTAAGAAAAATGGCGTAGGAAGCGTGAATACGTCTGAAATTATCGATGAGCGATCATTTAATGAAATAATGGATAAGAGTTGTGAATTAGAAGATTATATTAGGGAATATGCCAAAAATAGCGCATATGAGATGCCAGAAGAATATTTTTTAAGCGCATATTTCCATTATTTAAGGCAGATCTGGAGGTATTTCTTATTTAATATCGAATTGATCGGAAAATCATTGGATGTTAAGAAACCTCAAAGGATATATTCGTTTAAATATAAAAAAGTAATTTCTTGTTCTCCTTGGATCGATAGGGCTCAACTTTATATTGGGGATATTGCCGAACAAATATGCCGAAACAATGGGATAGAGTTTGTTGGTTTTGCCTCACAAGATATGCAAATTGAAAATGAATTCAAATTACACGGAACCAACTCGCCTTATCATAAATTATGCGATCAAATAAGTTATTGTATTTTTTCGATCGCAACTTATATTATGTCGAAGAAGAAAACCCTTTTGGTCTCAAACTTTTCATATAATATGAATTTAGTCTGTGCGGGGTTGTCGGCCAAATCAAAAGACATTAAAATATGTCAATATTATCTTGGCTCATCCGGGGCATTGGAGATTTTGAGGGCGATTAAGCAGCTTTATAATGCGAGCTTTAAGAAAAAGAACAAGAAAGGCTCCTCTTCTTATCATTCGGATTTTGCATTATCTGTCCAAACATATGCTAAATATTTTGAGAAATTATATGATAATGGTATTGCTAAGCGTTATCTTGAAACAACTTTAAAGAATATCAAGACATTGGGTCATGTTGGAATATACAAAGGGGTAGACATTGCGGGGTTATTGCATCAAAAGGTTGAGACGGACCTAATTCCTTATATGCTAAGAATTCATTTCCAAGCCTTCGGTTTGAAAATGGGAATTCAAGCCCTTAAACCAAACTATGTGGTATCACAAATGAATTTTGGGATCAACGGAGCGTTAGGTGAGGCATGCCGTGAATTAGGTCTCCCGTCAGTCTTGATCAGCCACGGCTCCCATGTTTTACATGAAGATAAATATTCCGCAAGGGAGCATCAGATCCTCGCCAAAAATATCCTTGTTGGAGATTATAAATATCTTGCGGTCCAGTCTCCCTATGCAAGGGACTTAGCGCTGAAAATGACGAATGCACCGGAGAAGATCGTTTGTATCAAGCCTCTTCTTTGGGGAAGGACAAAAATTCCTCCCCATAGAACCAATCCATCTCAATTGACTATTGTTCATGCCGGCACTTTTAAACTTCGGCACAATCGCCGGTATATTTATGAAACTTCAGACGAATTTCTTCAAAGTTTGATAGATCTGTGCGAGGTCGTTTCAGGTTTGCCGCATTTGAAATTGATAATCAAGATAAGGCCGGATATTTTTGAGCTTCCATTTGATGCTATAAAGATGTTCTTGCCTTCTTCTTCAAATATTGTCATTGAAACCCAAGCGCCCTTCCTTGATGTCTTGAAAATTGCCAATCTCCTCGTTAGTTTTTCTTCTACTACTATCGAAGAAGCTCTTAATAATAATATTCCTGTCCTGCTTTACGGCGGCGGAGGCCGTTATGCTCATATTCCGACTAATCCTTTTTCAGACAGTAATGAAAAGATCGAGCAAGCAGTTACTTTTGCGAAAAATAAAGAAAGTCTGAAAAAATATCTGACCATGTTGGATCAAAAACATTCTTCCCTCAAGATATCCGAAATAGAATTTAAGAAACATTGTTTTGGCAATACGGAAGCGGTTGATTTTAGTGATTGGTTCTTGAAGCTCAGCCATTGCAAAATGGAGGGAAAATAATTATGGATCGTTCGTTGAATGTGCTTGTGGTTGGCGCAGGGATGTATGTATGCGGTAGAGGGACAGACGGTTATGGTACTATCTTGCCCGCGCTGTATCAGGCTAAAAAATCAGGATTGCTCGGAGAGGTCAAGGTCGCTTCTGCGGGTGCGGCAGGGCTAAAAGAACTCGAAGAAAAGAACCACCTGCTTGCGCGAATGTTTGGTTTTAAGCTTAATATTAAATGCTTTTCTGATGACAAGACTGCCGGTACTAAGTCCTATAATAAAGCTGTTTCAAAAGGGATACTTCCGGATTGCGCGATCATTTCGATCCCGGACCATCTTCATTATGAAGTCGCATCCTTTTTGATGAAGAAAAAAATATCTTGTTTGGTCGTTAAGCCGCTCGCACCGACTCTGAAAGAGGTGAAAAAGCTTATCCAAATTCAAAATGAAAACGAGTTATATTGTGCGGTCGAGTTTCATAAGCGCTTTGATCGATCAAATCTGAAATTGAAGGATATCCTCGCTGGAGGAGCGCTTGGAGATCCTCTATATTTTGTGGTAGAATATAGCCAGAGAAAAAGCGTTCCAACGGAAAAGTTTAAGTCTTGGGTTCGGCGAACGAATATCTTCCAATATTTGGGGATCCATTACATAGATATTATTTATTTTGCAACACGTGCAATTCCTCAAAAGGTGATGGCTTTAGGACAAAAGAATTTTCTTGTTTCTAAAGGTGTCAATACTTACGATTCGATCCAATGCATTGTCGAATGGAAGCTTCCCGTAGGTAATAAATTCACCAGTACGATCATGGTGAACTGGATCGATCCGGAATGCACGTCCGCGATGTCGGACCAGAAGATAAAAGTGATCGGGACAAAAGGAAGATATGAGGCTGACCAGAAAAACAGGGGCATCTGCATTGTGACCGATGAGGGGGGCGTCGAAGAACCCAATCCTGATTTCTGCGGACATTACGGCTCTATCGGTGAAGTGAATTATCAAGGATATGGGATTGACAGCATTTTGCAGTATTTTGATGATATTTGTAAAATAAAAAGAGGCTTTTTGACTGTAAATGGTTTAGAAGATACGAGACCGACCTTTAAGCAATCGCTAATTCCGACAAAGGTGCTGGAAAGCGCGAATCAGAGTTTGAGGAGCAACGGCAAATGGATCAATTTAAGGTGAAAAACACCGTGGATTTTCTGATAATCATACCGCCTGCGGATACGGTTAAAACTATCTATCCGCCCTATGGTTCTATGTATATTGCCAGCGCTTTAAGAAATAAAGGTTTTAATCCAAAACTATTGAACATTGATCTGGAACGGATCACGAATGCAGAAATAATTGAAAGAATTCGGATTCTAGATCCTAAATATATAGGCTTTAGCGGTATTGTAGCGCCATCTTATAAGTACTTGAAGGAATTGAGCCGGGAATTAAAAAACGCTTTTCCGGAAAAAAAACAGATACTGGGCGGTGGGCTGGCGTCGGCCGCTGCCGTATTATTTAATAATACGCCGATCGATATAATCGTTAAAGGAGAAGGGGATATTACGATCGTAGAGTTGATTGAGGGGCTGAATAATGGGAGGAGTTTGGAAAATATTCCTGGCATTTATTACAGGAACGATCTTTCTTATAATTTCACGGGCGACAGAAGATTAATAACGAATCTTGATTCTCTTCCTTACCCTGCGTTTGATCTGATAGACCTAGATCATTATTTACCCGATGGTCTAGAATTCATGAGAAAATTCACAAAAAAAATAAAGAACAATAGTTTGCTTGATCCCAAAAGAAAAAGAAGAATGATCACGATCGCCACCAGCAGGGGATGTTTTGGGCAATGTAGTTTTTGTTTCAGGGCGTATGCCGGTTTGAGGCTGTTTTCATTAAAGTATATTTTTGATCTTGTGGAGTATTGCATCAAGAAATATGGTGTCGGATTTTTCTCGTTTGGCGATGAATGTTTTGCCCCTAACAAGCAGAGGAACTGGCAGTTTATTGAAGAATTCAAAAGGAGAAAATTGGATGTGCCGTTCAGGATACTCGGAATGCGCGTTGATACCGTGGACAAAGAAATAATAGAGGCCTATAAAGAGATCGGGTGTTGGATGATCGAGTATGGCTTTGAATCTGGCAGCCAAAAAATGCTTAACATCATGGATAAAAGGGTAAACGTAGAGCAAAATCGCCGAGTGGGACGGTGGACATATGAAGCAGGTATTTACACTTCACCCACTATTGTGCTGGCAATGCCGGGAGAATCTGATCGTACGGTACGGGAGTCGATCGATTTTTTAAAATCTCTAAACTTTAATTTCAAACAATACCAATATACCTACGCCCTACCCATACCTGGTTCGCCGCTTTATGATTTTGCTAGATTGTCAGGCGCAATAGAAGATGAAGATGAATACCTTACTTCTTTAACTGGATCTGTTTCGGGGGCAGGAGTTTTTCATGTGAATTTGACCGATGAGCCAGATGAGGTTGTCGCGGGGTGGAGCAAGAAGATAGTTGCCGAGGTTGACGGGCATTATTTTATAAGTAAATATAAGATACGTTTTCTAGTATGGTTATTTATTCTTCTTGGTAAAATTAAATATCATATTGACAAGAACAGTCTATTCGCGATATTTAAAAAGAAAATCTTCGGATTGTTTTCAATAAGTCTTGCGCCTAAGATGCAAGTTGATGCTGCTGCAGTGAAAAGGATCAGCAAATTTAGGAAAAGAAAAGAATTGAGTTTTGAAAAATTCTGCGAGGGATTTAGCAATTCAACAATAAATCGCGATTTAGCTCTAAAAAAGATAAATCAAAGGATAAGCCCTGCCAATGAATAATAAAAGCATAGTTGCAATGATCCCTGCTCGTATGGGCAGCACAAGACTTGCCAGAAAGAACCTAGCGCTGTTGAATGGGAAACCGCTTATTTATTACGCGATCGAAGCGGCAAAACAAGCAGGTGTTTTCTCGAGAATTGTCGTAAATTCAGAGGATCCCGTTTTTGGCAACATAGCGAATAATTACGGCGTGGATTTTTATCTGCGTCCTGCGCCGCTGGGCGGATCAGATGCCAGGTCTGATGAAGTTATTTATGATTTTATGAAGCATAATTCAGCGGAAGTAACGGTATGGGTTAATACTACTTCGCCTCTTCAAACTGGAGATGAAATTAAGCGTGCGGTTGGTTATTTCAGCGATGGAAGGTTTGATAGCCTCATTACTGTAAAGGAAGAGCAGGTTCATGCTCTCTATGACGGCAAGCCGCTTAACTTCAAAGAAAATGAGCTATTCGCAAAAACGCAGGACCTGTCCCCTGTTCAACGATTTGTTTATTCTGTCATGATATGGAGAAACCAGACTTTCCTGGAGATATACAAAAACCAAGGATATGCACTGTTATGCGGCAAGACTGGTTATTTCCCTGTAAGCAAAGAAACTTCGCTTATTGTTAAAACGGAAGATGATTTGCGTCTGATCGAGTATATTTTGGCGGGTAAAAATGTGCGTCGGGATTATCAAGTACGACATGAAACAATCAATGTAGAGGCGCGCTTTGAATAAATTAAACATTAGTTCCGCTATTTTATCCAAACGCTTTAAGGACGACGGAAGAGCTGAGGAATTGTTGGGTTTTCCAATGATTCGAATAAGAAATGAAATATCTGACCGGATCAAAAATGGGACGATTAAACGAGTTCGCCGCGAAAAATGTCCACTTTGTTGTGGGCAAAAATTTGTGCTGATTGCAAAAAAAGATCGGCTGGGGCTTCCTCTGGAAACGCTCATTTGCGATATTTGCGGCCTGGTGTTTTCCGGATCTTTCTTTAGTGCCAGCGGAGAGGATTTGTATTACTCAAATTACTGCAACCTGCTTAAAAATATAGGGCGCAGTCCAGATCAAATGTTTGCGGCAAGGACAGGTACGGATTCATACGCATGGAAAAGATACCGCTGGATAAAAAATGCTTTGGGTGGCAAATTTAATAATATAAGGACCATTATGGAGGTAGGATGCAACGATGGATGCAACCTATATCCATACCATCTAAATGGGTTTAATGTTATAGGATGTGACTTTGATGAGGTAAGGATGGCGCCCGGCCGATCCAAAGGAATGACCATGCTAAAGGGAGGGATCGAACAACTGCGGAAACTTTCCCAAACGGCGGATTTGCTTATTTTTTCTCACGTATTAGAACATTTGTCAGATATTGATCGTGCCTTGAGCGAAGCGAAAGAATTACTTTCTTCTGATGGGAGAATTTATATTGAAGTGCCGGGATTTAAGCGTTGGAATCGGGCCCGTTCAGAAGCAATTTCAGATGAATGGCTTGTTAGCGGGAATAATTTTCTTTCTTATCTTCAGATGGAGCACAACTTTTGTTTTGAAGCGCGGACATTAAACTTTTTTGCTTTTCGCAACGGTTTGATAGCAGAAAAGGGAGATGAGTTTGTTCGCGCTCTTTATAGGAGAGCAAATTGTCGAGATCAATTTTCGACTGAAAATAAAGAATACGGATATGGGGTCTATAACTATATTTTAGGAGTTGAAAAGGATTATCAAAAAAGCAATCCACTATGGAAGAGATTTGGACGATCCATAAGAAATATCTTGAGGGCGGGAAATGGATAAAAAGAATGTTTCTATAATTATTAGGTCTCATAACGAAGAGAAATGGATCGCGGCTTGCCTGCAGGCCGTCTTCAAGCAAGATTATAGGGACTTTGAGGTAATACTTATTGACAACAAGAGCAGTGATAAGACTGTCAAAAAAGCACAGGCA
Organism: Candidatus Saganbacteria bacterium; assembly: GCA_016223245.1. NCBI lineage: Bacteria > Bacillati > Candidatus Saganbacteria bacterium. The sequence goes on from JACRPL010000021.1 coordinate 118,523, forward strand.
TTTCCGGTTAAAATAGTTTCAATCGATAATTTCTTGCCTGGCAAAGCGATCAATATTGGCATAGAAAATTCAACCGGTAAGTATGTTGTCTGTCTTTCGGCCCATTGTATCCCGGTCGATAACTGTTGGCTTTCGAATCTGCTCAAGGATTTTGATGATGACAAGGTTGCCGGTGTTTATGGCCGGCAGGAACCGATGGCATTCACTTCCGATACCGATAAACGCGACCTGATAACAGTTTTTGGCCTTGACAGAAAAGTGCAATTCAAGGACAGTTTTTTCCACAACGCCAATAGTATGTTCCGCAGGGATGTCTGGGGGAAAATACCGTTTGATGAAAACATCTCGAATATTGAAGATCGAATTTGGGCAAGAGATGTACTCAAGGCAGGGTATAAAATTATTTATGAGCCCGACGCTAGTGTTTATCATTGGCATGGGATCCACCAGAACCAAAATCTAGAACGTTGCACTAATGTTGTAAAGATAATAGAGAATCTTAATGGTTTGGACGGTCGAAACTATAATCACCTTCAACTCAAGGACCTAAATATTTTAGCCTTGATCCCTGTAAAAGGTGAAAGTTGTATGCTTGGTGGGCGGTCATTGTTGGAATACGCTATCAACAGCGTAAAGGAATCACAATTTGTCAAACAAATAGTTGTTTACACTGATTCAGATGAACACGCCGACCTCGCCAGGAAATTAGGTGCTAATGTGCCGTTTATGAGGGACAGCTCACTTTCGGCAGAGCATATAGGGCTAGAAAATGTTTTTCAGCAAGCCGTTTTAGAATTGGAAAACAAAGGGATAATGGCCGACATAATTGTTACTTTAGAGGTGACTTTTCCTTTTCGGCCAAAAGGGTTTATTGACCAGTTGATCATAAGACTTGTCAAGGAAGGTTTGGATAGCGTGGTTGCGGCTAGGACGGAATTCGGTTCCTGTTGGGTAAAAGAGCCTGAAGGATTGAAGCAAGTTGATTCCGGTTTTGTTCCCAGGAAATTCAAGGAGCCGGTCTATGTAAGCATCAAAGGTCTCGCCTGCGCGACCCATCCACAATTTTTACGGGAAGGGCGGCTTCTAGGAGAAAAAGTCGGCATTGTTGAAATCAATGATCCATATGCCTCTATCGAAGTAAGAAATGAAGAAGGGTTGCGGTTTGCCGGACTATTAGTAGATAATTGGTCGGACAGGAATATTAAATGAAAGAAATTTTAGCCTCTGATAGTAATATCAAAGAATTATTCTTAAGTATTTTGGAAAAAGAAAATGTCCGTCCCGATGTTGCCAAATTTTTAGTCGAGGGGATCGTTCAGGCTTCACTTCGTGGGGTTGATTCGCACGGAATCAGATTGTTCCATCATTATCTGCAAGGATTTATCCACGGCCGGTTGAATAGAGATCCGAAATATGATTTTAAACTTACTTCGCCTTCAACTGGAAAACTCGATGGTGATCATGCCCCTGGCCACGCGGCAGGAGCTGAAGGGATGATGAAAGCGATCGGGATAGCTAGCACAAACGGGATCGGTGCGGTTGCCGTTCACAATTCCAGCCATTTTGGAGCAGCGGCCTATTTTGCTCATATGGCTGCGGGTGAAGATATGATTGGCTTGAGTTTTACCCATGCGACAGCCCATGTAGTCCCTTTCGGCGGCTTGAGGCCATTTTTAGGTAATAATCCGATCTGCTTAGTTGCGCCATGTGAAGGTGAGTATCCATTTTGTCTTGATATGGCAACAACTGTTGCGACATTTAATAAAGTCCAGCAATATAAAGAACTAGGAAATGAAATGCCTCCTGGCTGGGGAGTAGATGAAAAAGGGAACGAAACAAATGACCCGAACGATCTAAGAAGCCTTCTTCCAATTGGCGGATATAAGGGATTCGGCCTAAGCATGATGGTTGAAATACTTTGTGGTCTTTTGACAGGATCTCCCTTTGGCCCCAACGTCAGTGCGATGTTCGGAACGCCGATGGACGCGAAGCGATTACTTGGTCATTTCTTTTTGGCGATAAGGATCGATGCATTTGAAGATCCGATTATGTTTAAAAGCCGATTGAAGAAAATGGTGGACGAATTGAGAAGCGAGCCATCCAAGGATCCGGAAAAACCCATTATTGCGCCGGGTGATCCGGAGAAAAAAACATGGAAGAAACGCTCAAAAGAGGGTATACCGGTGCCAGAAATGGTATTAAACCAATTCAAGCAACTGGCGGGTAACTATAAGGTGCCTTTTAATTTATAATGGAGAAAAACATGAAAATGTCTGGTAAGTCTATCGAAACAATAAAGTATTTTATTTCAAAAAAATGGCGAGCAATGGTCGTGATCCTTATCCTGAGCTTTTTGGTCGCATTTTTTGAAAGTCTTTCCGCGGTGGTAGTTTACCCTGTGCTGTCTGTGTTAGTGCCTGAAACTGCTGTTGAGGCGGGAGCCGGACAATTCATCGCTATTATGAATTTGATAACACATAATTCATTTTTTTCCCCTTTAGTTACAGTTGTGCTGATATTGTTCAGCCTTACACTCCTTAAATTATCATTGAGTTATTTCAATACGGTATTCTCAGGCTTATACGCAGGCAGGATTTTCCAAGAAACGCAGATCAAGATGATGTCTGTACTGTTGAATTCCGATTACCAGTTTTTGATCAATACCAAAAAGGGGGATCTTGTTTTCCGGCTCACAACTGCGCCGGGATATGTGAGCAAAGTAATTGGGATGCTCACATTAATGCTTGTTGAACTCCTAAAAACCGCAATGATGCTCATTGTGCTTTTCGTGGTTTCACCTGTGGTAACGGTTATTCTATTGGCTGCTTCCTCCATTTATTATTTTGTGACCAAGTCAATTGCCCAGCGGGTTTCATATGGAACGGGAAGTGGACGGGCTGTTAGCGCTTCAAATCAGACAATCCATGCCATGAATGCGCTTAAAGGGATAAAAAGCATTCGCCTTTTTGGCGTCGTCAGCCATTGGATCGAAATGTTCAGCCGGGAATGCATGAATTTCTATCATTATGCCTTAAAAGATCTGGTTATCAGCAGCCTGCCGGCAAGCCTGCTGGAACTAGTTTATATCTCTTTCCTTTGTGTCATGGTCGTTTATTTCAGCAATGTTAAGGGAGGCGTGCTCGGCAGTTTGCCGATGATCGGCGTATTTGTTTATTCACTGCTTAAGATCATGCCTTCGTTAAGATTGTTAAGCAGTTATGGTATGGGGCTGATGGCGATCCTCCCTAATGCTGAAGCTGCTTACTTGGCGATCAGGGAAGCGGAGGAGCACCGAGACCATCTTGGAGGGAACAGGCAATTGAAGAAATTCACTTCGGAAATCGAGATCAGGGAAGTGACCTTCAATTACCAGAACGCAAAAAAACCAGCAGTTATTGATGTGTCTTTTACTGTGAAACGAGGAGAATTTATTGGCATCATTGGTTCTTCCGGATCAGGAAAAACAACATTGCTTGATCTTTTGTCCGGATTGTTAAACCCGACGTCCGGCCGGATATTGATTGATGGAATTCCGATTGTTGATTATCTGCCAGCTTCGCTCTGCGAGCATATCGGCTATGTCGGACAGGAAACATTCTTTTTTAATGATACTATAAGAAATAATATCCTTTTCGGTCGGGCAGGGTTTGATGAGAAAAATGTCAAGGAAGCGCTGAAAAAAGCCGATATCCTCGATTTTATTTTAGGTCTTCAGGGCGGCCTTGATTTTATTCTGGCAGATGATGGTATGAAGATTTCGGGCGGACAGCGCCAGCGTCTTTCCATTGCACGAGCCTTGCTCCGCAACCCGGAAATTATCCTGCTTGATGAAGCGACCAGCGCACTCGATCACTTAGCCGAAGAAAATGTCATGGAAACAATCCTTAAACTGGTCAGGGAAGAGGGGAAAACGGTGATCTTTGTTACGCATCGGAAAAGCGCGATCAAGGATGCTAACAGGGTGGTTGAAATGAGAGATGGAAGGATTATCGATATTATTGTGCGCGAACCGATCAGGGAAATGATCCAAAAGGTGCGGATATATAATGAATAAAAAGTTAATTAAAATAGGGGACCATTTGATCGGGAAAAATCAGCCGGTATTTATAATTGCCGAAGCGGGCGTCAATCATAACGGCAGTTTAAAGCGGGCGAAGAAAATGGTGATTGCCGCTAAAAAGATTGGGGCGGACGCGATAAAATTTCAAACCTTTATTGCCGAGGAACTGGTCACGAAAGATGCGCCGAAAGCAGAATATCAAAAAAGGCAAAGCGGCGTAGGATCGCAATATGAGATGCTCAAATCCCTGGAATTGTCGGAAATGGATTTTGTGGAACTGCAGCATTTTTGCAGCAAGCAAGGTATAATCTTTTTATCGACTCCATTTGAATTGCGAAGCGCGGAGCTTCTCGATCGGCTTCAGGTGCCGGCGTTCAAGATAAGTTCCGGCGAGTTGACCAATCTGCCGCTCCTTTCAAAAATAGCGGCTTTTGGCAAGCCCATCATATTATCAACCGGGATGTCAAATTTAAGCGAGATCAGAGAGGCCGTGGACGAGATTTATGCCGAGGGGAACCGGAAGTTGATTTTGCTGCACTGCACCTCAAATTATCCTACCAGACCGGAAAATGTCAACCTGCTGGCAATGGAAACCATGAGAAGGGCATTTAGTGTTCCCATTGGATATTCGGATCACACACTGGGGATTGAGATAGCGGTCGCGGCCGTCGCCCTCGGAGCCTGTGTGATTGAAAAGCATTTTACGCTTGACCGGAATCTGCCAGGGCCTGATCATCAAGTGTCGCTGGAGCCGGAAGAATTCAAAGCAATGGTTGCGACAGTCAGGAACACTGAACAGGCGCTGGGCAGCGGAAAAAAAGAACCGCGGTTTTCAGAACGGAAGATTGCAAAGGTCGCCAGGAAAAGCTTGGTTGCCGCCAGCAATATTCCCGGCGGTACTAAGCTGATCGCAGAAATGTTGACCGTCAAACGGCCAGGGACAGGGATCTCGCCAGAATATATTAGCGTTGTTCTTGGCAAAATCACCCGGCGGGCGCTGAAGCGGGATACCGTTATTTCGTGGGGAATGATCCGATGAACGTTGGTAATCAAGAATTAATTGGATATTTGCGGCAGATGATTGTCATTCGTCACTTTGAAGAAAAAGTTGATTGGTTGTTTGCCAGGGGAAAGATCATGGGGACTTCTCATCTTTGTGTCGGGCAGGAAGCGATTGCTGTTGGGGCCTGCGCTGCTCTTCGTACTGAAGATTACATTACCAGTAACCACCGGGGACATGGACACTTCATTGCTAAGGGCGGAGACCCCAAAAAGATAATGGCTGAAATTTTCGGCAAGGCAACCGGCTACTGCAAAGGTAAGGGTGGAACCCAGCACATGTGTTGTACGGAAGTCGGGCATCTTGGCTCAAACGGGATAACCGGCGGCCAGATCCCGATTGCGACCGGAATTGCGTTTGCGATTAAGTATAACCGCGAGTCGAAAGTGGTTATTTGTTTTCTTGGAGATGGGGCGACCAACCAGGGAATTTTTCACGAAGCGCTGAACATGGCTGCCCTCTGGAAACTCCCCGTTGTTTATGTTTGCGAAAACAACCGGTACGCGATGTCGACCCCGGTTCAGGAAGGGCTTTCGGTTGAACATATCGCTGAACGGGCGGCCGGCTACGGCATGCCCGGCTTGATTGTTGATGGGAATGATCCACTAGCGATCAAGGAAACAGTTGTCCGGGCTGTAGAACTGGCCAGAGAAGGTAAAGGACCAAGCCTGGTTGAAGCCAAAACATACCGTCTCCTCGGCCATTCCAAGAGCGATCCCCGCCAGTACAGGACAAAAGAGGAAGAAAAGGCGGCGTGGAAAAATGAACCGATCCGCCGGTTCGTTGATTTTTTAAAAAAACAGAAGGCCATTGGCGATGATGAGCTGAAAAAAATTGAAGCCGATGTCCAAGCAGAGATTGAGGCAGCGGTCGAATATGCGGAGAATAGCCCGTTGCCTGGACTGGAAGTTGCCTTCGAGGATATTTTTGTTTATTCTAATGAGGCGGCCCAATGAAAGAAATGTATTACTGGCAAGCTATCCAGGAAGCGATGGCCGAAGAAATGGAGCGCGACCGGCGAGTTTTCCTGTTAGGTGAGGACATTGCCGAGTATGGAGGCGCTTTCGGCGTGACACGCGGCCTGCTTGAAAAATTCGGCAAGCATAGGATTGTCAATACGCCGATTTCCGAGCCGGGAATCGTTGGTCTGGCGACCGGAGCTGCGCTCAAAGGATTACGTCCAATTGTTGAAATCATGTTTATGGATTTTATGACTCTGTGTTCAGATCAAATATTAAACCATGCAGCCAAATACGCTTATATGTATGCTGGCATGGTTAATGTTCCGCTGGTGATAAGGACTCCGGCTGGCGGCCGGCGGGCCTACGGTCCAACCCATTCACAAAGCTTGGAATCATGGTTTATGCGTGTTCCTGGCCTCAAGGTTGTGGCTCCTTCTGACCCCGCCGACGCCAAAGGATTGCTTAAAACAGCAATCCGCGATGATAACCCGGTACTTTTTGTCGAACATAAAATGCTCTATGCGGTCAAAGGCCCGGTGCCGAAAAAAGAATATCTCATCCCGTTCGGTCAGGCGGCTATCCGCCGCTCAGGAAACGATGTCACGATTGTGACCTACTCGGAGATGGTTCCTCGCGCACTACGCACCGCCGAGAAATTGTCGGAAGAAAATATCGATGCCGAAGTTATTGATTTACGCACCCTGGCACCGCTTGATTTACCGGCAGTTTTTGCTTCCGTGAAAAAGACCGGCAGGGTACTGATTGCTGAAGAAGGATGGAAAACCGGTGGTGTCGGGGCAGAGATTAGCGCGGCGATCGGCGAGAATGTCCTAGAATATTTGGAAGCGCCGATCCGTCGGGTAGCGGCCAAAGACGTTCATATCCCTTCGAGTGATGTTCTGGAAAAATTGGTCTTGCCGGACGAGAATGATATTTACGACGCGGCTATGGAAATAATGGGAGGTTAATTAATGGCAACGGAAATTATTATTCCTAAAATGGGGGTCAATATGACCGAGGCGATCCTGTCCCGCTGGCTGAAGCAGGAAGGGGAGCTCGTGAACAAAGGTGAGCCGGTTGTTATGATTGAAACGGACAAGGCGATTTTTGAAATAGAAGCTGAGGATGCGGGAAATCTCTTGAAGCAAGTTGTTAGAGAAGGGGAAACAGTTCCGGTAATGAAAGTGATCGGTTATATAGGAACGCCGGGCGAAAAATTGCTGGAGAACAAAAAAATTGAAACTAAAACGGGAGATGGTGGAGAAATAAAAACCGAAACAAAAACCAAAGCAAGTCCCGCAGCCAGGCGGCTTGCCAAGGAAAATAGTTTATCGCTCGAAACGATATCACCGACCGGCCCAAAAGGGGAAGTGACGGTCGAAGATGTGGAAAATGCACTGACATCAATTAAGGTTTCCTGGGCGGGGAAATTATCCGATGCTTTTATTAACAGTTTAAAGGGGGATATTCAGCGGTTTGCCGCATTGGGATCAGAAGATAAAATTAAACAATATAAGAACAATGGGGCAGAGATCGGCGCGGGAGTTGTCATTGGTAAAGGAAGTTATATCATTGCCGAATATCTGGAGATAGGCGACGGGACAAAGATCGGAGACAATTGCGTGATCAGTTGTCGCAAGATTAAATTAGGGGAAATGAATTTTATCGGCCGAAATTCAGAGATCAGTTGCAAGGAGCTCCTGATTGGCGATGTCCTGTACGCGGTCGGAGATTTTTTGATTGGCGGTGGCGGGGAACAGGAACCCAATGCTCGTTTGTGGATTGGCAATAATTGTTTCCTTGGGAAGGGGGTGGTTCTTAATCCGTGTGAGGAGATTATCCTTGAGGACGAGGTTTGCTTGAGCCCGTGGGCAAAGGTTTTTACCCACAGCCACTGGCAGTCGGCGCTTGACGGTTACAATGCCGATTTCGCACCGGTCCGGATTAAGAAAGGAGCCTGGTTGGGACCCGCTTCATTTGTTATGCCCGGCGTAACGATAGGCGCAGGGGCGACGGTCACCGGCAATTCGTTTGTTGCCCTTGATGTCCCGCCGCGTTCCCTGGCTGGCGGTGTCCCTGCGAAGGTTATAAAGTCGTCTGACCATTATCCTAAACGGCTGACTCCCGAACAGAAAGACGCGCTCTTAAAAGGAATTATAGTTGAACTTGTTCTTAAGCTTAAGGACAAGGGATATGGGGTGGAAGAAAAAATATTCTCTGATCGTCTGGCGCTGACTGTCCGCCGATCGGGTGTGGAAGCGAAGATCGTATACTCCAGCGCGCTCGATGCGGAAATTGTGCGGCAGGTGATGGAAGGGACAAATCGACTGATTATTATAGGTTTTTACCTTGATTTAAAAGGATTGGATGGGACCGAGTTGTCGGTTTTTGATCTGACGGCTCGTTCAGCGACGGGTAGACGGGATGAATTATCCGATGAAGTGCGCGAGCATTTAAGGAAAAGAGGCATCCGGTTTACTCCAATACTATGGAGATACATGGAGGGTTTGAAATGAATATTTTAATAATAGCGCCTCATCCCGATGACGAGACTCTTGGTGTTGGAGGAGTGATTGTCAAGAACGTCAAAAAAGGGAATAAGGTGTATTGTTGTGTTTTGACGAAAGCTTTCCCGCCTCAATATTCGGAAGAGTTGATTGTGCGTAAAAGAGAAGAGGCTGAGGAGGCAAGGAGAGTTCTTGGAGTCGAGAAAAATTATTATCTAGAATTGCCGACTCTAAAACTCGATACCCTGCCGCTGTTTGATATCCAGCAGAAGATTATGGCGGTAATTAGTAAGTGCCATCCTGAAGTCGTCTACCTGCCGCACCACGGGGATATCAACAGCGACCACCGGGTAGCATTCGAAGCGGGGATATTGGCGGCAAAATTCACGAAAGAATCAACCGTCAGGAATGTTTTATCTTACGAAGTTATCTGTTCCGCAAACTGGGCGCCGCCCTTTCCGGAAAGCGCTTTCATTCCCAATTATTTTGAGGATATTTCTGGAACGCTGGCGGTTAAAATGGAAGCGTTAAAATGCTACAGGAGTGAAATGAAGCTGGCTCCGCATCCCCGCTCGCTGGAACTGATCGAAATTGAAGCGAAGCGATGGGGAAGTGTCATTGGCACGGAGGCAGCTGAAGCATTTATTTTGATTAGGGGGAGAGTCGTTTGAAAAAAAGAAGAAAGATTGCAGTCGTTACCGGTTCGCGGGCTGATTATGGATATTTACTGCCGGTGATAAGAAGAATATATAAAAGTGATGAGCTGCAACTGCGACTGATAATTACCGGCATGCATCTTTCACCTCGACACGGCAATACTTGCCGGCTAATAGAGCGTGATGGTTTTAATATCAATGCCAAGGTTCCGATGCTGCCGATGCTGGAGAGTTGGACGTACATGCCGGAAGCGATTGGTGACGGTATTAAAGGCATTGCGTTGGCTCTTGATAAGCTTTCGCCTGACATCCTGTTGGTTTTCGGTGACCGGATCGAAACTTTGGCGGGGGCAATTGCCGGAAGTTATATGAACATTGTCGTTGCGCATATGCATGGCGGCGATCGCTCGAAAGGAGACATCGATGAGCGGGCGCGACACGCGATCACGAAAATGTCGCACCTTCATTTTCCGGCGACCCGACTTAGCGCCAAACGGATCAGAAAAATGGGGGAAAGAAAAGAATTAATCTTTCCGGTCGGTTCGACGACTATTGATGTCATAAAGGGACTGAAGCTCAAAACGCGCAAACAGCTCGGTGCTGACCTTGGCCTAGACGATCGTGATTTTGTTCTCGTTTTGCAGAACCCGGTGACAACGGAACCACAGGCGAGCTATGCGGAAATGAAAGAAACGCTTCTTGCCCTGCGCTCCTTTCCGGAGCTTGCCAAGGTTGTTGTTATGCCTAACGCCGACGCTGGTTATCTGGGGATCAACCGGGCGATCGAGGAGTTTAAAAAGGAGGTCAAGCTCAAAGTTTTCATCAACCTGGAACGTCTCGATTATCTAAGCCTGTTCAACTATGCCAGGGCGCTTATTGGAAACTCGAGTAGCGGCATTATTGAAGCCCCATCATTTAAGTTGCCGGCAATCAATCTGGGGATCAGGCAGGCCGGCCGGGAACGAAGCACCAACGTTATTGATGTGCCGCATGATAAGGCCAAGATCGTGAGGGCTATTAGAAAGGCGCTTTATGATAAAAAATTCAAGGAACAGGTTCGAAGATGTGTAAGCCCATACGGTGATGGGCTTGCCAGTGAGCGCATCGTTAAAACTTTGAGCAATATTAACATTGACAACGAGCTCTTGCAAAAACAAATAACTTATTAAGGAGGATTATTTATGAATGACCCGAAGGAAAATCTGATGACAGGGATAAAAATACCTTTAGCCCTGCCCTGGTTTGATGAAAAAGAATCAGAGGCGGCCGCTGCGATCGTAAAATCGAAATGGCTGATTTTTGGCAAACAGGCGGAAACATTTGAAAATGAATTTGCTGAATTGGTTGGAGCACAGTATGCCATTGCTGTCAATTCAGGATCTTCTGCCCTACTGGTCTCTTTGGCCGCTATGGGAATAGAGGCGGGAGATGAAGTGATCGTGCCTGATATGACATTTATTTCAACGGCCACAGCAGCTATGTTTCTGGGCGCCAGGCCAATCTTTACAGATTTAGAGCTTAATACTTATTGTATGAATCCTGAAGATATTGAAAAGCGGATCACACCTAAAACAAAATTGATAATGCCTGTTCATTACGCTGGCCAAACGGCGGACATGGACCCGATTTTGACTGTTGCGAAAAAACATAATTTGAGGGTTTTAGAAGATGCGGCTGAAGCTCATTTGTCGGAATATAAAGGGAAGAAATGCGGGACCATTGGGGAGATGGGGATTTTCAGCTTTACTCCCAGTAAGCCGATGACCACTGGTGAAGGCGGTATGGTCGTTACCAATGATAAAACCCTGGCAGATAAATCCCGATTAATACGAAATTATGGCGACACCGCCAGGTTTCAATGGGATTTACTTGGATTTAATTTTCGCATGCCCGAGGTAATGGGTGCGATCGGAAGAATACAATTGCGAAAACTTACAAAAGCAATTGAGTTGCGAAGAAAGATAGCCCAGCGGTATACCGCGGGTTTTAAAGATGAGGAAGCGATAACCACTCCCTCAATAAGAAATTATGCCGATCATAACTTTCAGCTTTATACCGTTCGCCTGAAAATCGATACCCTGAATATCTCCCGAGATGAAGTTATTGCCCAGCTGGCCGAGCAGGGAATAAGCACCAGACTATATTATCCCTCCTTGCACACTCAAAAGGTTTTTGCACGGCTTGGTAATTATCGCGATTCTGATTATCCCCGTACCCTGGAATACACTAAAACAGCCTTGTCTCTACCCATTTTCCCGGATTTGACCGAAGGGGAAATTGATTATGTAACTAAAACCCTGATAAATATTATAAAAAGGAACAAAAGAAGGTAAATATCGATGAAGAAAAAGGTATTAATAACAGGCGGAGCTGGATTTATTGGAAGCGCGCTTGCCAGAAATCTATTGAAAAAAGATTTGGATATAAGACTATTCGATCTAGACTTCTCCAATCTGGAATCGTTTCAAGCCAACCAAGAAATTATTTCCAAAACGGAGATGGTCAGGGGAAGCATACTTGATACTAATGCTTTGGGCAACGCCGTAAGAGGGTGTGATTATGTGATACATCTGGCCGCGATGCTGGGCGTGAGGAGAACGGAGACCAAAAGAATGGAATGTCTTAATATTAACATATTGGGAACCATAAATGTGCTTGAGGCCTGTCTAAAGGAAAAGATAAAAAAGGTACTTTTCACCTCTTCTTCCGAGGTGTACGGCGAGACAAATGGATTGCCGATTTTGGAAGATTCGCCTAAAAATCCGATCTCGGTATATGCGATAACAAAACTTGCAGGAGAGGAATATCTTAAAGCATATGCCAATAGATATGGATTGAATTATTCGGTGGTCAGGTTTTTTAATGTCTATGGTCCGGGTCAGGTGGCTGAGTTCGTTATGCCGCGTTTTATTAAAAACGTTTTAGAGGGTTCAGCGCCTACCATTTATGGGGATGGTTCTCAGATCAGAGCTTTTTGTTATGTAGAGGATGCTGCGGAAGGTGCTACCAAGGCCCTGTTAAGTTCAGAGGCGGATCAGCAGGCTTTTAATATCGGGAATAACAAGGAGCCCATTGCGATGAGAGACTTGGCGATAAAAGTCTTAGCTGTTTCCGGCAAGAAAATCGAACCAAAATATATTCCGATGAGCGATTCCGACCGTAATTCTTCTAGGGAAATAATAAGGAGGGTCCCTTCTATTGATAAGGCACGTAAAATACTCAAATACGAACCCACGGTATTATTGGATGAAGGTATTTCAAAGGTTATGGCAGCAGACCATATAATAAAAACCTGGTTTGAGGGGTGAAACATGGGTAAACGGTTTAAAAATTGGAAATATCCCAAGATAGAGGAAATGAAACCGACCAAATATCAATGGTTGGTTCAGCATAAGGAAAATTTGATTTTGGGGAAAGAAACAGATATAGGAGCTTTTACGTTTATTGCTGCTCATGCCGGTGTGGTTATTGAGGATAATGTACAAATCGGTTCCCATTGTTCCATATATTCGAATTCGACCATTGATAATACCAAGGGGAAAATAATCCTTAAAAAAAAATGTTGTATCGGCACTCACAGCACAATTATGCCGGGCATTACGGTAGGCAAAAATTCTATCGTGGGAGCTTACAGTTTTGTCAATAAAGACATACCGGATAATGTGGTTGCCTTCGGTGTGCCGGCAAGGATCGTAAGGAGGCTGAAATAATATTATGCCGCACGATATCAGCAGAAAAATAGCGAAAAAGCAAGCGGTTGTTTCCATTATCGGATTGGGTTATGTGGGCCTACCTCTGGCAGTAGCTTTCGCGGATGCCGGTTTTAAGGTGATAGGATTAGACTTAAATGGTGAGAGGGTTGATGAAGTTAACAAGGGGAAGAGCTACATAATAGATGTTTCTGATGATAACATAAAAAAACATATTTCAGGGAAAAACAGACGTTTGCTCGCCTCAAAAGACTTCTCGCTACTCAGCCAGGCCGATGTTCTCTGCATTTGCGTACCAACACCCCTGGATATAAATAAAAAGCCCGATATGTCCTGTGTTGTTTCTGCCACACGGCAGATAGCGCAATATCTTAAGGAGGGGCAATTGGTTGTCCTGGAAAGCACCACCTACCCGGGGACAACGGAAGGGCTGGTGCTGCCCTGCCTGCAGAGCGGTAAAATGCGGGCGGGCAGGGATTTTTACCTGGCCTTTTCCCCCGAAAGGATAGATCCCGGCAATAACAAATTCAATTTTAACAATGTGCCAAAAATTGTCGGCGGCATCACGAAAAATTGCACGCGGCTGGCGTGTGCGTTTTATTCCATGGTCTATTCGAAGGTTTTACCGGTTTCCTCTCCCCAAGTGGCGGAAATGGAAAAATTACTGGAAAATATTTTCCGCAACGTGAATATCGCGTTGGTCAATGAGATGGCGCTTCTTTGCCGAAAAATGGGCATCAATATCTGGGAAGTTATTGAAGCGGCTAACAGCAAACCCTACGGGTTTATGCCTTTTTATCCTGGCCCAGGCGTTGGCGGGCATTGTATTCCGGTTGACCCTTTCTATCTTTCCTGGAAAGCAAAAGAATATGATACCTACACACGCTTTATAGAACTGGCTGGGGAAATTAATGATGAAATGCCAAAACAAGTGGTAAATATCACTCAGGAAAGCATGAATATTGAGGGGAAGTGCATTAATGGTTCAAAGTTTTTGGTTTTAGGGGTGGCATATAAAAAAGATATCAATGATGTAAGAGAATCACCCGCGCTCAAAATAATAAATTTACTTAAAGAACAGGGCGGGGTCGTCTTTTATCATGACCCTTGTGTTCCGTTTGTCAATTTAAATGGCGACACGCTGAAGAGTTGCAAATTATCGGATGGATTTCTGACGAAGATTGATTGCGCACTTTTGTTAACGGATCATTCGAGATTTGATTACGATTCCCTTTGTCGAAATTTAAGTCTTGTAATTGATACAAGAAATGCAATCAAAAAGCAGACAAATAGCAAATGTAAGATAATTAAATTATGACGAAGTATAAACATAATAAAAAAGTAATCGGTATCATCCCCGCCCGCGGTGGTTCCAAGGGCGTGCGTCGGAAAAACCTCAAAATGGTCGCCGGCCGGCCGCTCCTTGCCTGGACGATAGAGCAGGCCAAAGCGGCAAAATACTTTGACCGGTTTATTCTCTCTTCGGAAGACGCGGAGATCATTGCCGCTGCCAGAAAACTTGGTTGCGAGGCACCCTTTGTCCGACCCCGAAAACTGGCCGGCGACGGGACGCATACAATAGATGTTGTGCTTCACGCGCTAAGGAAACTGTCCGAAAAATATGATTATGTCGTCTTATTGCAGCCTACCTCTCCTTTGCGCCAGGCAGAAGATATTGATGGTTGTATTGAGCTGTGTATGAGGAAAAACGCTGATTCCTGTGTGTCTGTGGTTGAAGCAGGGAAAAGCCTTTATTGGTCTTTTTCCCTTGACCAGAAAAATCGTTTAAAACCGGTACTGAATACCGGAAAGCTGATCCCCCGCCGCCAAGAATTGCCTAAAGCTTATACGCTCAATGGCGCCGTTTATTGCGCTCGGGTTGACTGGTTGTTTAAGAAAAAGATGTTTATAACTGACGAAACTATAGCTTTTGTTATGCCACCCGAGAGATCTTTGGATATTGATTCCGAATTGGATCTAAAAATTGTGGATTGTTTGCTGGGCGGGAAGAAATGACTTTACCTTATAATCTCGGTGAAATGAAAAGCAAAGGGGGAGCGGCTTTAAGATACGAAGTCGAAGAAACGGCTTCGGAGCTGGCGATAAAGCTTTATCAAATCGTTAAAACTTATCCGGTTTATAAAAGTATCGCGGATCGGCTTCAAAGCTCTAAGACCGAATTGTATTTCCAGAAAAGGATTAAAATGGAAATTTATCCGGTGGCGCGTGATCTTTGCGTGCTTCGTTGGTATAAGCGAAATAATAGACAAATTGATATCAAAGATAAGTTTATCCTTATCCCGAAACACGAAATATATTTATTATTATCTCAAGTTTGGATCGATAGTGAGTTTCCAGTTCAATTTTCAAGATATATAACCAATAACAATAATTTATTCATTCCCTCTTTGTTGCAATCTTTCCGTAGCCGCGGCAAGGGCGTATTAAATGTCTGGAACAAGTGGAAATATGCCGGACATTTTCGCGGCGCGCGATCAAAGAAGCCGGTCATAGCGCTTGAATACACGGAAAAACTGGACCTTTGTCGCAGGTCTGATTTAGTATGGTTCCCGGAAAGCGGCATTGATCCAAAACAAGTATTGATCTATTTTAATGGACCAGACGCCTTTACCGGCAAACCGATCGCTGATGATGACCTGCGGGGCATTGAAGCATTAGGGATGAACTGGGTGTGTTTAAAGCCTGGTTCCCTTGCCAGAAAAAATATCCCTATCTGGCGGCCTGCTATGAGAAGCAAACAAAAGATAGCTCGACCTATTAATGACGTCGGGAAGTGGATTTATAAAACCGGAAAAGAGCTTCTTGAAAAAGTAGGCTATTGGGCTTCTTTTTATGAAGAATTTAACATTAAAATTCATTTTATCAATGGAGAAGGGGATCTTAAATATATTGCGCAAAGCATTGCTTTTGACATGAACGGCCAGGATAGCGGTTTTCTGGCCGGGAAACAACGTTCCGAATTGTATTTATCATCGCGGGCTTTGCTCGGGCACTATCCGAGGGACGTTTTTTTTACCTGGAGCGCGCGCTCCAGGGATTATTTGCTTCCCAATCTTAACAGGATTAAGGCTAATGTTACAGTTGGTTATCCGAATGATTCAGTTTTTCTTAATAAACAAAAAATAGATGAAGCCAAAAAATTAAATGATGAAATTAGAGCGCAAGGCGCCGATTTTATTGTAGCCTTGTTTGATAATATTCATAATTCCAGCCTGCACATTTCTACGGAAATGATGGAAAAATTCTATCTGGCATTTTTTGGCTGGGTTCTTGAGGACAAGTCTGTAGGGCTCGTAATAAAAACCAAAAAACCACTGGTTTTAGAAACTCTTCCTAAAGTCCTTCCATTGTTGGAAAAAGCGTTGGCGACAGGCAGATGCGTTATGCTTGAAAATGCTTTTGGGCGTTTACCTGTTGATGCCGCACTTGCAGGCGATATGTCGGTGGGTATAGGAATATCCTCTGCTGTAATTGAACCTGTGATCGCAGGAGGGAAAGGAATTCACTGTGATTTGACATGCCTGTTTTCTCATGAATTTTACAAGTGGGGTAATAAAAGGATTATTTTTGATGATACAATAGGAATCATTAATGCTCTCAAGCAATATAAAACTGATAAATCCTCAAATCCTTTATTAGGAGATTGGGCTCCTTTTCTGGACAAATTAGATCCTTTCAGGGATGGCCGTGCGGGAGAAAGAATGGGAGTTTATTTGCGCTGGCTGCTTGAAGGTTTTGACGAGGGGTTAGGGCGTGAGTCTGTTTTGAGGCGAGCAAGTACAAAATACGCTGAAAAATGGGGAGGTGAAAACATTTTGGAATTAATATGAGTACTTTAAATAACAAGACAGCGCAGAAAGTTAAAGAATTTTATAATGAAAACTGCAAAAGAGTGAATGCCGGTAAAGCCAGGAATGCCGCTTATTACGATGGTCTGAAAAAGTTTTTGCGTTCAGTCGTTCTTCCGGGACAGAAAGTGCTGGATCTGGGCTGCGGGAACGGCGATCTTCTAGCGTCCCTCACAGTTTTGGAGGGAGTGGGCATTGATCTGTCGGAGAAAATGATTGAAACAGCCCAAAACCGCCATTCTTCTTCGGCTCTTCGTTTTATGGCGGGCAACGCGCAGGACACTGCTCTTTTGCGGTCTCTCAAAACCAGGTTTGATGTGGTTATCTTATGCAACAGTATCACGGAAATGCACGATGTTCAGGCAGTTTTTGAGGCTTTGCATGTTGTATGCCATGCTAAAACGAGAATAATCGTTCTAAGCTACAGCCGGATCTGGCAGATGCCGCTGCGATTGGCTGAAAAATTCGGGCTAAAAACTAAAAATCCTGTCAACAACTGGTTGAGTTCGGATATCGTGCGGGAAATGATTTCCATGTCTGATTTTGAGGTGGTTCGGAGTCTGAATTTTCAAATAATGCCATTTAATCTGGGC
Organism: Candidatus Saganbacteria bacterium; assembly: GCA_016223245.1. Classification (NCBI taxonomy): domain Bacteria; kingdom Bacillati; species Candidatus Saganbacteria bacterium. Next base: position 135,940 of record JACRPL010000021.1, read on the forward strand.
CCGATCTCTCGGTTTGTAAATAGATATATTGGGAATCTCCCGATAATTAATGAATTGACTTTAATGTTTGGAATAATTGCCCGTCCAACAAAATCCGAATATGTGTCGGAATCAATCCCTTCCTGTTCAATTGTTATCCCTTGTAGGAACGAAGCAGGGCATATTGAAAAACTGGCAAATCGATTGCCGGATTTGGGGGCGGCTTCCGAAGTTCTATGGGTTGAGGGCAACTCCACCGATAATACTGCCGAGAAAATAAAGGAAATCATTTCTGTCAACCCGGAGAAAAACTGGAAGTTTTTAAAGCAGCCCGGAAAAGGAAAGGGGGATGCGGTGCGTTGCGCTTTTGCGCAAGCTCGAGGAGATATTCTGATCATTCTGGATGCAGATGTAACAGTTAATCCCGAGGACATCCCCAAATTTATTGATCTAATGGCGCGCAATAAGGCTGAGTTTATTAACGGATGCCGACTAATCTATCCCATGGATGAAAAAGCCATGCGTTTTCTTAATCTTTTGGGTAATCGGTTCTTTGCCAAATTGTTTACTTATTTGCTTGGACAAAAGATCAGGGACACCCTTTGCGGCACCAAGGCGCTTTGGAGAAATGATTATGAGAAAATCGCCTCAAATCGAAATTATTTTGGGGATTTTGATCCTTTTGGGGATTTCGACTTGCTTTTTGGCGCGGCGAGACTTAATTTGAAGATCGCGGATCTACCTATTCGCTATGGAGAAAGAACTTATGGCACGACGAATATTTCTCGTTTTCGAGACGGTTTGCTTCTTTTAAAAATGAGCGCCTATGCGGCGAAAAAATTGAGGTTTATTTGAATTATGGATGAGAAAATAGTTATGCCCGATTGGATCAAGGAACATCGGGAACGTTTTGCCGCAAAAACTTCTCTGCGGTATTATTATGAAGAGGTCTTTGTTCCCCTTCTGCGGAATGAATTGTTGCCAGGACCTACGCTGGAATTGGGCAGTGGGCCAGGATTCCTCTCCCATATTGTAGAAGATATCACCACTTCAGATCTTAATTTATACCCTGGGATAAAAGTGGCATGTGATGCTCATAAGCTCCCTTTTGATGATGCAAGTTTTTCCTCTGTTTTCTTTGTTGATGTATTGCATCATCTAAGGGCGCCTTTGGTTTGCTTCCGTGAAATTTCAAGAGTTCTTCGTCCGGGTGGGCGCCTGGTCATGATAGAGCCCTTTACTTCACCCCTGGCCAGGATATTTTATAGATATTTCCATCATGAGAACTGTTTAGGAATAAAAGATTCCTGGAACAACGCTTTTCCGGAAGGAAAAGAGCCGATGAACGGCAATGCGGAAATTCCTTGGCTTTGCTTGGTCAAGAACAATGCTCCGATCAAAGGAAGGTTCCCGTCCAGCGGGTTGCGGTTGCGCAAAATAAGTCCGTTTGCCGGTCTTAGTTACTTATTGACCGGAGGTTTTCAGCGCTGGCAGTTTCCAGTTTCCTTTGTTCGCGGGTTGTACCGGGTTGAAGAAAAAATACGGCCAATATGGGCGAATATGGCGGCAACACGCTGCTTGGCTGTGCTGGAAAAGGAGAGCTAAAATGTTTGTTATTATTGAAAAATTAATGCGCCGATACAATAAATATCTTCCCTGGCAGATAAAATATCTTTTGGGCAAAGCAAGCATCGGAGGATTGGATATTACAATTGACCGCCATTTTGAATATGCTTTTGTTGTGAATCGTCTCAAAGACAAGACTGGAGGTATATTGGTAGATGTTGGCGGGGCTGGATCTGTTCTTTCTCCTATTATGGCGGCGCTGGGTTATAAAGTCATTGGTTACGATCTCCACTCATGGGATCTGCAATACCCTGGCTATGAACACCGAATCGGTAATGCTTGTAAAATGGATTTACCGGATGGCTCGGTTAGCGTTTGTGTTTCCGTTAGTTGCATAGAGCATATGAATACCGATCGTTATACTTCTTCAGACCAGGGAGTGGATAAATTGTTTCTTAAGGAAGTCTTAAGAGTGCTGAAACCAGGGGGCAGGCTTATCATTACTGTCCCGTTCGGGCTCACCCGGATTACCCCCCTCCATCGTGTCTACGACGATGGGGCAATCAAGAAGTTGACTGCAAGTTTTAAGGAGATATCCCGTGAATATTATGTGCCGAGAGAGCGTGAAGGTTTGTACCATTATCGTATTGGCACGATCGAAGAAGCAATGCTTCCGCGATCTATTTCGCAATATTCGGTAGTTGCGCTCGAATTGGAAAAGTATTAGGAGGGAATGAAATGGCAAGGGTAAGGAAAATAGCTGAATATTTGTGGCATACTGTGAATTTTAGGAGATTTATTTTTTTTGTTGTTGCTTCATTTATAGCACATCTTGATAAGTTTCTTCTCGGATCCTACGCGCTTTATAAAACGCACGATCAATTTGATTCCTTTTGGCCTTATCAGGTTGCGCTCGCAAAACGAATTTTGTCTTTCCAAATGCCTGGTTGGTTCCCAGATTATGTCGGAGGGCTGCCATTTTTTTATATGGATATTAACTGGCTTTTCTTCCCCATGCTTATTGGAGGTTTGTTTCGCGATCCATGGGCTACGGTTGTCATTACAATGATGCAGTTTGTATTAGCCGGGTTTGGAGCGTATCTATTTTTGAAGCATTTTCTGGACTTAGACGACACCGCCGGTATTTTAGGCGGTTTGCTTTGGGCGCTAGGAACATTTAATCTGACTTATTGGAGAATATTCGATTTGGCCGTGATCCCAATGTTATTTTATTGTACGGATAAGATCGTTTCGGCGCCTGAAAGAAAAACAAAATTATTATTGTTGGTCGGATTGCTTATATCTACTCTGAATATCCAGTTTGCCAGAGGGGCATTGTTCCTTGCCTTTTTCCAATTGTTTTTTATCTTTTTCTCCAACCGGGAATGGCGAAAAACGAAAAAAACGTTGCTATTCTTTGCTTTGGTTTGGTTATTTGTAACGATCATTAATTTACCGGTTATTATCTCTCTTCTTACTAGCGCGGCGATAGGCAGTCGGAGTTTGGTCAAATGGGTTCCGGAAAGCACGCCGTCCCTTGCTTTTTACTGGCGGAATCTGGTTAATTTTATAATCGGTACGCCGTCCATGAATTTTGGTTTTATCGGTTCACTGATCTTTTTTTTCAGTTTGACACGCTTAAAGCAATGGGCCCCGCTGGTAAAAAAGTTGCTTATCTTTTATCTTGTAATCCTATTTTTTGTGTTATTTGTTGATCAGGCAGTCTGGTTCCAGACCGTCCGGCAGCATCTTCCTTTAAGGGATTTCAGGCTTTCCCGGTTTATTTTGCCTGGACCCTTCATCTTTCTTATTTTATTGATTGCAGGGTTCAAGGATTTTCTGGTTTTTGTCGCAAAAGATTTTAAGAAGGTGTTTCTTTTTGTATTAATGGTTCTATTCGCCTTGGTCTTATATCATTTCACAAAACATCCCTTCCCATCAAATTATATTGAGGTTTTTTCTTGCTTGTTGTTTTCGTTTATCTTCTTGGCAGGGGTTTTGGCGCTCAGTAAGAACAAAACAAAGCCATTGTGGCTGGCCTATTTCATTATAGGATTGATCCTTTTGGAAAGATTAACAACATTTAATTTGATTAGGGTGGCCGATGTTCATCCCCCATCTTTTGTGCATATTTTTAAATCCGAACTTTTCGATAAGTTTAGGCCAGCCCATAAATATGATTATCGCATTGCATTTATCAACTGGCATCCTACCGTCGGAATTTATAATGGCTATCAGGTTGCTGGTGGTTATGCATCGCAATATATGAGAAGTTATGCTATCTTTTGGGCGTCGATTTTACAGGATGAAAAAGATGAATTTTTATCATATGTTTATAAAGCTTATTTGATCGACAAAAATGTCGAGAATGAAGATGTCCCTCCCAAAATAATAGAAAAACCGACTTTCAAAACAGATTTGCTGGCATTAAATAATGTTCGCTATATTTTTTCCTTCAACGATATTGAACGTCCCGAAAAGTGGGGCTTGTCCATTGTTAATCGAGGCACACAATATCATTCCGATCCTTCCCTAGCCGGCTTAGCGCGAAAAAAACAGACTGTCAAGCGCCTTGTATCCAAAATCTTTACTACAATTCCTTATTATGTTTTTGAGGTTAAAAACTACCAGCCTCGAGTTTATTTGGCGGGGGGCTATAGATTGGTCAACGGCGAAATTGGGCTTAAAGATTATCTAAAAGCGGTGCCGATAGGTCGTTTAAGAAAAGAAGTCGTCTATGACAGGCACGATTTGTCTCTTGCGGAACTTAAAGCGTTAAAAACAAAATATGGTTTTATCTCTAAAACTCTGCCGCGGATCACTAAATATTCTGATAATAGGATCGAAATTGAAGCCGTTTCCGACCGATCCTGTCAGCTTGTTCTGGTTGAAAATTATTCTCAAGATTGGACAGCCTCTGTTAACGGTCAGCCGGTTGAGATCATGCCTGCATATGGAGTTTTTCGATCGGTATTGATCAATAAAGGATCCAATAAAATAATCTTTGAATATCGGCCGAGTTATCTTTTGTTTTCTCTTTGGTTTTCAGCAATTGGAGGCGCGTTTATGCTTTTTATTGGACTATTTTGGGCGTTAAAAAAGGAAAAATATTAGGGAGCGTTAAATGATCATCATTAATATATTGGAGGAAGAAGGATGAAGAAAGCTTTATTAACCGGCGTAACTGGGCAAGACGGTAGTTATTTAGCGGAATTGTTGCTTTCTAAAGGGTATGAGGTTCATGGGTTAATAAGACGCGCCAGTACTTTCAATACCCATCGAATAGACCATATTTATGTTGATCCACATATCGTGGGCGCTAAATTCTTTTTGCATTTTGGAGACCTTTCGGATTCGGGGCAATTAATAAATCTTATTTATAATATTCAACCAGATGAGATCTATAATTTGGGCGCTCAAAGCCATGTTAGGGTCAGCTTTGATACTCCCGAATATACAGGAGATATAACAGGGCTTGGGACCACTCGATTGTTGGAAGCTGTAAGGAGAAGTGGGATAAAAACCAGATTTTATCAGGCAAGCAGCAGCGAAATGTTTGGCATCTCTCCACCGCCACAAAGTGAGAAAAGCCAATTTTATCCGCGAAGCCCATATGCCGCGGCTAAAGTTTATAGTTATTGGATGACCGTTAATTTTAGGGAAGGATATAGCCTATTTGCCTGCAATGGAATACTTTTTAATCATGAGAGCCCAAGAAGAGGCGAAACTTTTGTTTCAAGAAAAATTTCACGTGCAGTTGCAAATATATTGGCAAAAAAGCAAGATAAACTTTATCTTGGCAATCTACAGGCAAAAAGGGATTGGGGCTATGCTCCTGAATATGTTGAGTGCCAATGGCGCATGCTTCAGCAAGATAAACCACAGGATTTTGTCGTTGGGACAGGCGAGAGCCATACAGTCCAGGAGTTTGTTGAAGAAGCCTTTTCATATGTAAATCTTGATTGGAGAAAATATGTTGAAAAAGATGAAAAGTATTTTAGACCGACCGAAGTCGATCATTTATTGGCTGATATTTCGCTTGTGAAAAAGGTTTTGGATTGGGAACCGAAAGTGAGGTTTCTGGAACTTGTTAAGATTATGGTCGATGCCGATTTGAAAGCTGTCGGATTGCAGCCTATTGGCCAAGGTGAAAAAATTTTAATGGGAAAAGGGATTCATTGGACAAAAAACCAATTAACGGTGGGGTAAATAGGCATGAATTTTTGGGAAAATAAAAAAGTGGTCGTTACGGGTGGATCGGGTTTTTTGGGATCTTTTGTTGTTGATAGGCTAAAAGAAAAAGGCTGCAACAATGTATTTGTCCCTTCATCAAAAGATTTTGATTTGATCGAGGGTGAATGTGTCAAAAAAATGTATCAAGAAGCTAAACCGGAAATAGTGATCCATTTGGCTGCAAAGGTCGGGGGGATTGGCGCAAATCGTTCAAATCCTGCGGGATTTTTTTATGATAATTTGATGATGGGCGTTCAACTGATAGAACAAGCCCGAAAGTTTGGTGTTAAAAAATTCGTTACAATCGGGACAATTTGTTCATATCCAAAATTTACGCCTGTGCCGTTTAAGGAGGAAATGTTGTGGGAGGGGTATCCCGAAGAAACAAATGCTCCCTATGGGATAGCTAAAAAGGCCCTTCTTGTGCAATCGCAGGCATATCGCGCCCAATATAATTTTAATGCAATATATTTGCTGCAGGTGAATTTATATGGTCCCCGCGATAATTTCGACCTTGAAACTTCGCATGTAATCCCGGCCGTTATAAGGAAATGCTTGGAAGCTATAAAGAATAATGATGCAAAGATCGTGGTTTGGGGATCCGGAAAACCAACACGCGAATTTTTGTTTGTTGAGGATGCTGCAGAAGGGATTGTTTTGGCTTCAGAAAAATATGATGGAGCCGATCCAATAAACCTTGGGGCAGGGTTTGAGATCTCCATGAAGGATCTTGTTGAGTTGATATGTAAATTAACTGGGTTCAATGGCGAGCTTGTTTGGGATAAAACAAAACCTGATGGGCAACCGCGCAGAATGTTGGATGTTAGTCGCGCCCAAAAAGAATTTGGATTTAAGTCAAAAACCAATTTTGAGGAAGGGCTTAAAAAAACCATTGAATGGTACAAGGGGCAAATAGGATGAGAACTTTGATCGTGATTCCAGTACGACTCGGATCATGGCGTTTTCCGGATAAACCATTAATTCTAATAGAGGGCTTGCCCATGATCGAGCATGTTTATCTGCGTTCGCAATTGGTATCAAATGTGGATGATATTGTGGTTGCGACTTGTGATGAGGAAGTTGCTGCCGTAGCCCAAAAAATTGGAGCCGAAGTGGTTATGACCTCGTCGCAACACAAGACGGCTGCTGAGCGTGTGGCAGAGGCCGCAAAGATTAAGGGTTATGTGAAATATGATGACATTATTATTAATGTCCAAGGCGATGAACCTGTGGTCCCGCCGCCCGTAGTAAAGATGACTAGGGATTTATTGATCAGGAACCAGGATGCCGGGTGCGCAAATTTAGTTGAACGAATAACGGATCCTGCGGATCTGACAAATACTAATAGGGTTAAAGCGGTATTGTCTGTCAATAATAACCTCATTTTCCTGAGCCGCCAGGAAATCCCATCTACTGTTTTTGATGTTGGGAAAAAGGCGATTTTTTTAAGACTTACTTGCATAACTGCTTATCGAGGAACTTTTTTGCAGTATTATTGTTCACTTCCCAGAACTCCGATAGAGTTGATCGAAGGCAATGATCTAATGAGGGTGATCGAACATGATATTAAAGTCCCATCCGGAATTTCTCCATATGCTACCCATCCTGTAGACGTGCCCGAAGATGTTTGCGGGGTTAAAAAACTGCTGTTAAACGATTTATGGTTTGAAAAAATTATCTCAAATGGCAATAGGGCATCTGAGAAGTGAAGAAAATTCTTATTGTATTGGATAATTTTGACGATGATTGGGGTAGTAAAATATCCGCAAACGGCAACCAATATTATTTGCTAACCTTTGGGTTTTCCCCAAAGCAAGCTTTTTCGAATTGCAAATCGCCATCGCATGACCTCGAAAAAAGAGTAAATGCAATTGATTCAAAAACTATTTCAGCCTGTGCAGAAAAAGAAGCAAGAGATTTTTATCTCGATCTTATTAGGGATTTTCCGAGAAAAGTGTCAGATATCCTTGCTTTTAATGGGAGGAACTTGTGGTGGTATTTAAATGCAAGCGAGAAAAGCATTTGGACGGGTAAGATCATTCATAGGCTTTATGCCTTTCTTCGTTTTTGCCATACCTGCGATGAGAAAAATTATGATGAAATATTTTTCTTTGTTAGGGACGATCTCTTGAGGGAATCCGTGGTGAATTATTCGAAAAGTAAAAAGATTCAATATTCAAGCTTTAAGGCGAAAAAAATATTCTTGAACTTGGAAAAGAATACAATAGCTTTCTTGATAATGTATTTTTTTCGCGCCATAAGAATATGGCTAAGGATGTTTTTAAAATTATTGGCATTGCGGTTCCTTGGCCTTAAAACAGTAAAGGATATTCCGGCAGGATCTTTTGGGATATTCAGCATATATCCGATCTGGTGGAATAGGTCAGTTGCAGGGAAGTCTTCAGAGTGTTTCTTTGGATCGGTCCCAGATGGGCTGTCAAAAAAAGAAAAAGTAATTTATATCTTATGGTTGACCGATAGTTGGTTTATGTTGTTAATGAACGGGAAGCGGCTGAAAAGCTTTTTTATGGATAGGACCGCGCTTGTTTTGGAGAAGTTTATAACTATTTCCGACCTATTTATTTTGTTTGATTATAATATTTTGATGAAATTCATTCGTCTAATAAAATTTTCCGACAAATTGGATTGTGAATTGAAGGGGGTAAATGTGTCCGGTTTTTTTTGTGATGAACTAACTAGGTCATTGATCAATCCAATGTTTTTTCAATGGATCCTGCTGGATAGGTCTATTGGAAGAATTGATCTCGCGAATCTAAAGGCATTGCTTTTTAGGCTTGAATTTCAACCGCTTGAAAAGGCTTTGTTGTACAACGCTCAAGATAATGTAAAATCGTTTGGGTTTCAGCACTCCGCGATAGGTAAAAACTTCCTTAATTATGTTTTTACCAATAACGAGCTAGTGGTCAGCCTGGTAAATAAGTCTGATATAAATAGTATGCCGCTTCCTGATTATATTTTTACCTGTGGGCGGCGGGGTGTTGAAAATCTTTTATTTGCGGGATATCCGAAAGACCGCCTTGCTGTTGCAGGAGGGGTTCGGTTTCACAAATTATTTGATTATTCACGAAAAAAACCTGCCCAACATGAATTGAGGGAGAAGTATCACCTACCATCCGATAGGAAAATTATTTTTGTTGCAGCTTCTCAATTATTAAACGAAACTATTTGTATGCTTGAAGATTTGATTGAGACAATAACTTCCAGAAATGAGCCTTATCATGTTATTATCAAAAGCAATCCGAATAAGGATAAAAATAAGCAGTATTTAGCAGGTATTATTAAGCCTCTCGAGAAAGCGAATGGAAGGGTATCTCATGAGATATTCAGAGAAGATATGCAGCTTTATGACTTTATCACTTTAGCAGATTATGTGTTGCTGACCGGTGGTTCGGTGGCTTTTGAATCTATGGTCTTAGGCGTTGTTCCTCTTGTATATGATTGCGAACCGCAATTCAGCCATAACCCAATGATCGAATATCCGCAGGCTGTATTAATTGTAAACAATAGCGAATCAATTGGGAATGCATTTGAAATAATTAATGATCCAAGGGTATTGGATGGGATAAAAACATATTGGGAAAAACCACTTTCTGACATGTTTTCGGATGTTTTGCATGATCCGACCGATGATTTCTTGGAGCTTCTTGAGGAAAGGGTCGCGGGGAATGTGAGCAAATGACAAGATCAAAATTTAAAATATTATTGGTTTATCCAAATCTTCCGATGATGCTTGTAACCCCTCTATCAATTGCTGCTTTTATTTGGATCTTGAGGCGAGAGGGATTTGAAGTTGATTTGTTTGATACAACTTCTTATGGCGAAGGAGACTTGAGCAGTCCTCAAAATAGAGTAAAATATCTTCAGGCGCGCAACTTGTTTTCTGAAGGCAATTTAAAGCAGTTGAAATCCACCGATATGGTTGATGATTTCCAACGCAAACTTGAATCATTTAGTCCCGATTTGATTCTTTATTCTTTTCCGGAAGATGGATTTCGCCGCGCAATTCATTTGTTGCGCGTTTCTAATCCTTATAATATCCCAACCATTGTCGGCGGGATACTTGCGACTTCTGCTCCAGATTGGCTCATATCTCATCCTGAAGTTGCGATGCTTGGGGTAGAAGAAGGGGAAGAGCTGATAAAGGAAGTGGCTTTAAGGCTCGCAAAAGGCAAGGATATTTTTGATGTTGCTGGTCTCTGGATAAAGAAAAAAGATGGGTCGATCATTCGAAATGCAATCGGCCCATATGTGGATCTAGATGATTATTCAACAGATTTTTCCCTGTTTGACGAAGAAAGATTGATCCGCCCAATGGGGGGGATTATCCATCGCGCCTTACCGATTGAGACATACAGAGGATGCCCTCACGACTGCACATTTTGCAATTCTTCTTTGCACAATAGGATTGCGAGAGAGCGCCATACGACTTTTCTCCGTAGAAGATCAATTGATGGGATTAGAAAAGAGATTAAGCATCTATTGGATGACTATGCCATAAATCTCTTGTACGTTATCGATGATAGCTTCTTGGCGCGTCCGAAACATGAAATTGACGGGTTTATGGAAATGTATAAAGAATTTAAAATTCCTTTCTGGTGCAATACGCGTCCCGAGCACTGCACTCTGGAAACATTGACGAGGATGAAAGATGTTGGGCTTTTTCGTATGTCATTTGGCATCGAATCCGGCAATGAAGATTTTCGCAGGAAAAATCTCAACAGGAATATCACCAACGAGAAGTTATTGCATTGTTTTGACATTATTGACCAGAGCGGGGTCGCTTACAGCATTAACTGCATGATCGGTTTTCCTTTCGAAACTCGTGAGATGGTATTTGACACTATTCGTTTGGCAAAAAAAATCAAGGGATATGATTCACTGACGGTTAGTATTTTTACCCCATATCGAGGGACGATTTTGCGACAAAAAGCTATTGAGGCTGGATGGCTAGATCCCGAAGCCCAGACCATACATACTACTGCGACTTCATTGCTTAATATGCCGCATTTTACCGCAAGGCAAATTGACGGTCTAATGCGGACTTTCCCGCTATATGTTGAGTTTGATGAATTTGACTGGCCTGAAATTGAAAAGGCGGAATTGTCAGAACCTGGAGGCGAAGAAATATTGGTCCGATATTCAGAATTGTATAAGAAACGACGTTGGGAAAAAAATCCTGAAACCAAGAGGAGGGCATAATGCTTCGGAAAATAATGATCTCCGCGCCCTATATGCAACTGGCAATAGATGCGTTTCGATCATTCTTTAATGAAAACAACTTGGAAGTTATAATTCCTAAAGTCCAGGAAAGATTGGAAGAAGGGGAATTGCTAGATTTGATCGGAGAGATCGATGGCGTTATATGCGGCGACGACCGCTTTACCGCAAAAGTTTTAAATCGTGCAAAAAAACTTAAGGTTATTGCCAAGTGGGGAACGGGCACGGATTCGATCGACCGAGAGGAAGCCCTAAAATTGGGAATTGCGGTCTGCAACACCCCGAACGCTTTTACCGAACCAGTGGCTGACACGGTGTTGGGTTACATGTTAAGTTTCGCTCGGCGGATACCATGGAGCACCAATGACATAAAAAACGGTTTATGGCGGAAAAAACAGGGTATTACTTTGGGGGAGTGTGTTTTGGGCGTTGTTGGAGTGGGAAATATTGGAAAAGCAGTCATCCGAAGAGCGAAGGCCTTCGGAATGAAAACGATAGGCAATGACATCTCCCGGATATCAGAGGAATTCCTCAAAGAGACAGGGACAGAGATGAAAACAAAAAAGGACTTGTTGAAACTGTCGGATTTCGTCACTCTGAATTGCGATCTTAATCCGACCAGCCATCATCTAATGGGCGATGATGAATTTCAGTTGATGAAACCTACTGCTTATATTATCAATACTGCGCGCGGTCCGATTATCAATGAAAAAGCTTTGATCAAAGCATTAAAAAAGAAACAAATAGCCGGGGCAGGGCTGGATGTATTTGAAAAGGAACCTCTTCCTAAAAACAGCCCTTTAAGGAAAATGAATAATTGTCTTTTGGCGCCGCATAATGCCAATAGCAGTCCTGCAGCTTGGGCGCATGTTCATCAGAATACTTTAAATAATCTTTTGATGGGATTAATAAGCGGAAGAAGACATGCATAAATATATCAAAATATCTTATGATTTAGCGCCTGATATGCCGATATTTGAGAATAACCCTCAAAATAAATATGAGGAGATAAATTCTTTTAGAAAAGGCGACAATTGGAGTTCGGCTTTGGTTACGATCTTTACTCATAACGGCACGCATATTGATGCACCCTATCATTTTGATCCTCGCGGTAAAAAAATAGGAGATTATCCGATTGAAAGTTTTATTTTCAATAAGCCTAGAATGCTGAATGTAATAAAAAAAGAAGGCGAACTCATTAACGCAAATGATTTATACGGGGAAAAAGATGAAAAATGTGATTTGCTTTTAATTCGAACGGGGTTTGGCGGAAAAAGGAAAGAAGCTGCTTATGTGCATAATGGTCCTTGGCTGCATCCTGAAGGAGCGAAATTTATCATCAAATGTTATCCAAAATTAAAAGCAATTGGAATAGACGCTATTTCCATTGCATCGCCCAGACATCTTAAAGAAGGGGTGGAAGCTCACAAAATTCTTTTAAAAAAGGTCATGATTATAGAGGATTTGAACTTGAGTATGGCACCCCCCAATATAAAAAAGATATTTGCCATTCCTTTATTTGCGAAAAATGTGGATAGCATGCCTTGTACGGCACTTGTGGAGGTTGAAGGATGAAAAATGCTTTCGCCACGATAATAATAAGGACATTCAATGAAGCGAAGCATTTAGCGCGGCTGCTTGATGGGATTTTAGAGCAAGACAACAAGAATTATGAGATTATCATTGTTGATTCAGGCTCCACCGATAATACTCTTGAGATCGCAAAGAGATATCCAGTAAGAATATTGAATATTCAGCCTGAAATCTTTTCATTTGGTCGTTCGTTGAATGTTGGCTGCAAGAATGCAGAGGGAGAATATCTGATTTTTGTCAGTGCGCACACTTATCCTTTCGATCGAAAATGGTTAGACAATCTTTTGTTGCCCTTCACCGACCCCAAAATTGCAATGGTTTATGGGCGGCAAATTGGCAATCATTTGACCAAACTTGCCGAAGAAAGGGATTTTAAGGCAAGTTTTGGCGATAAATCAAGGATCCTAGTTGAGGAGCCTATTGGAAACAATGCAAATGCGGCAATTAGAAAATCACTTTGGATAAAGGTTCCGTTTGATGAGAAATTAACTGGATTGGAAGATATTGATTGGGCCCACAAGGTGCAGAAACAAGGCTATTATGTTTATTATCGTTCTGATGCGGTAATTTTTCATATTCACGAAGAATCTTTCCGCCAGATATATAATCGTTTTAAGAGAGAAGCGCTTGCCTATAAAAACATTTTTCCCGATTATCATTTTAATGCTAAACGGTCTTTTCTTTCATATCTTTCAATGGTATTGAAAGACGTTTTTTTTGGGATAATCAATAAGAAATCTCTGAATAAAATATTTTCTGTTTTTGCTTATCGATTGGTGGAATATAAAGGGTTGTATGATGGTTTTCAGTATGCCGGACGACTTACTGCGAAATTAACTGATGAACTCTACTTCCTTTTAAAAAATCGAAGTATTGTTTTTGTGGGTCCTAAGCAGCATAGGATTGAAGAAAAAATGATTCCCGATCTTAAAGATGATGAGATTTTAATCGGTGTGAAATATGTAGGAGTATGTTCAACGGATTTAGATGTTTTGAGCGGTGAATTGTCTTATTACAGGTCAGGATGGGCCAAATATCCTATTGTGCCCGGCCATGAATTTTCCGGTGAAGTGATTAGATTGGGAAGAAATGCTAATAGCCTTAATGTTGGGGATAAGGTTGTGGGGGAATGTATTTTGGGCTGTGGGATTTGTGATCAATGTAAAAAATGGCAGCCTATTAATTGTAGTGATCGAAAAGAAGTTGGCGTTTTGAATTTTAATGGGGCATATTCCAAGTATTTGAAAATGCCGGCCAGGTTTGCGCATAAGCTGCCAAAAGGCACGGATTTACTAAGCGCCTGCTTGGTAGAACCTTTAGCGGTTTCCCTAAGGGGTATTAATAAATTAACCAAAGGGGATGAAAAGGGGAATCGGCAGGTTGCAGTGGTGGGATTTGGAACGATTGGGAATCTTTGCGCCCAATTAATGAGTTTATTAGGCCATGCTGTAACTGTCTTTGATAGCAATAAGTCAAGAATTGAAAATATTGCTGATATTAATCTTTTAGGAATAACTGAGATATCTGGTTTGGCGAGGTTTGATTATATAATTGAGGCGACAGGAAATACAAAGGTGCTTAAGCAAATATTATCTGAAAGCCGTACTAGCGCTAAAATCCTGATTTTAGGATTGCCATATTCGCCAATGGAATTTAATTTTGGGTCAATTGTATGTTTTGATAAGACGGTGATTGGGTCTGTGGGAAGCGGCAAAGAAGATTTTATTCAAGCCCTAAATATGTTTAATATGTTGAACATGAAAGGATTGACACAAAATATTTTCTCGCTTGAGAATTATGAAATTGCATGGAAGAAACAAATGAATGGGGAAATTGCTAAAGCTATTCTTAAGATTGGAGATGAATAAATAATGAAAAAAAAGAAATGGGAAATAATCGGCATAATCCCTGCACGGATGGCTTCTTCCCGTTTTCCGGGAAAGCCTCTTGCTTTGATTAATGGAATGCCAATGATTGGTCATGTGTATATGCGATGTAAAATGAGCAAAATCTTAAATGAAGTTTATGTCGCGACTTGTGACAATGAGATTGCAGATTATATAAAAATGCTTGGCGGGAGAGCGGTCATGACCTCGAAATCACATGAGCGAGCTTCTGATCGAACTGCAGAGGCTTTATTGGAGATCGAAGAAGAAGAAGGGAAAACAGTTGACATTGTTGTAATGATCCAAGGCGATGAACCGTTGATCAACCCGGAGATGTTAGAGGAATCAGTTCAACCAATGATCAAGAACGAATCACTGGATGTGGTCAATCTAATGTCGCATCTAAAAGATAAAGAAGAACATGAAGATCCAAACGAAGTTAAAGTTGTTGTTGATCAAAATAATTTTGCGCTTTATTTTTCCAGGGAACCGATTCCTTCCCGGAAAAAAGGAGCAAAAGATATCCCTATGTTAAAACAAGTTTGCGTGATCCCTTTTCGGCGGGATTTCTTGCTTTTATTCAATCGCCTACAACCTATGCCTCTTGAGATTGCGGAGTCAGTTGATATGCTTAGAGTTCTCGAGCATGGGCATAAGGTTAAAATGGTTTTGTCGGAGCATCAAACTTATAGCGTGGATACCAAGGAAGACCTGCTTAAAGCTGAAAAGATTATTGCAAAAGATGGTTTGTTTAAAAAATATAAAATAGGGAGCAAATAGAATGATGCTAGTTACTGGCGCAAATGGGATGGTCGGGTCTTATGTGCCGCAAGTTTTCAAAGGAGAGGATTTTATTTTGACCGATCTCCCCGAAATGGATGTAACAAATCGTGTCAAGGTATTTGGTCTAATCGGAGAATATAAGCCGGATATTGTTTTGCATTTGGCCGCGGAAACTGATGTTGATAAATGTGAAAAGGAAATCGACCATGCTTTTCGTGTAAATGCGATTGGCACACAGAATGTCGCACTTGCTTGCCAAAAGTATAAGGCTGTTTTGGTTTATATAAGCACGGGTGGCGTGTTCGATGGACTTGCTAGACAAGTTCATACTGAATACGATCAACCAGCCCCGCTAAATATATACAGCAAAGCAAAATACGCGGGTGAGCTTGTTGTTAAAGACTTGTTGAGGGAATATTATATTTTTCGTGCGGGATGGATGATCGGCGGCGGAGAGGCGAAGGATAAGAAATTTGTTGGAAAGATAATAGAATTATGCAAGACCTGCAAAGAGATTGAAGCTGTTGATGATAAATTTGGCAACCCAACTTTTGCCAATGATTTTGTCTCCGGTATAAAAAAAATAATTCAAACAGGGAATTATGGGTTATATCACCTTGTCAATACGGGCGTTTGCAGCAGATATGAAATTGCAGTTGAAATCGTAAAGATCTTAGGCGTGGATGTAATGGTTAAGCCGGTAAGTTCTGATCGTTTTCCTTTGCCTGCGCCTCGTTCAGCATCAGAAGCTATGAGCAATTTTAAACTAGATTTAATGGGCATCAATCCAATGCGGGATTGGAAGCAAGCCCTCGCTAACTACGTTTCCGAATGGCGGGAGTCGAGGAACTTTCGATTATAAGATGTTTTTTTCTGTAATTATCCCTTTATATAATGGTGAAAAGCATATTGAAAAGACGCTTGATTGCGTGAAGGGCCAAACTTATCAAGATTATGAGATCATTATCTGCGATGACGGGTCAATGGATCATTCCGGTGAAATAGTTAAATCTTATATGGAAGATCATTTACAGCTGGAAATTAAGTATATTCGGCAAGAAAATAAAGGCCTTGGTGGAGCAAGAAACAGCGCTATACGAATGGCCAAAGGGGATGTTTTGGCATTAATTGATCAGGATGATATTTGGTATTCAGACAAACTCTATGAGGTTAACAAGATTTTTAATGACAATCCTTCGATTGATTACGTTGGCCACAATGAAGCAATTAAAAAGAACGATATGGTTGTTGGCATATCCTCTTATGGGCCGATCGGCAGGGATTTTTTCCGCCAATTGCTTTTTGATAGGAACTGTCTCTCAACTTCTGCCAGTTGTTTTAAAAAAGACGTAATAAAGAGAATTGGTTATTTCACCGAAGATAGAGAGAGGGAACATTTTGTCGAAGATTATGACCTATGGCTTCGAATGGCTGCGAGTGGCTGCAATTTTTATATGATCGAAAAAATTCTTGGCGAATATGTTCTCCATAATGATAATTGTTCAACTAACAGCCCGAATGTTATGTCCGATCATGAGGCTAATGTTTTGCAAAAACATTGGTATAACTATGAGAATAAAAGATCATTTGATAATTTTAGGTATCGCTTAAGGATGGCAAAACTTTATATGGCGGCCGCTATTAATTGTAGGATTTGCAATAAATGGGATCTCGTCTTTCATTATGGCAATAAAGCCCTCCTAGCCAACCCTTTAATTGTATTTGTATTATTAAAGTTGATACCAAAAAGCCTATCCAGATTATTTTTCCCCGTCAAATTATTATGAAAAGCGAAATTATTAGGTTTTATGATGATTTTATCGAACTTGGCAGTATTTGGGATGAATTGCTTCAGCAATGCCAAAATAACACGATTTTCCTGACTTTTGAATGGCTTTTGGCATGGTGGGAAGATTATGGGGCTGGGCACAAATTGTTTATTATTATTATTAGAAACGATAAGAATATTATTGCAATTGCTCCATTTATGATAACAAAGGAAAGAAAACTCCAATTCATTGGCCATGATGTGTCAGATTATCTTGACATAATAATTGCCGACGAAAAAGAAAAATGTTTTGAGCTCATTTTTGAAACATTGAAACGTTTTGGGAATGAGTGGGATTGGGCGGAATTTGTTTATATCCCGCAAGACTCACCATTCTTTGGTCTTTGGGAAAAAAATTTGAAAAAATTAAAAACAATTCAATATGAAATTAAACTTGATTGTTTTTCAATTGTTCTTGATTTGTATAAAAATGGAGGAAATTGGGAATCACTCGAAAAAACATTGCCGCCAAAGCGCCGAAATGACCTAAAGCGTTGTTCCCGGCTATTAAATGAAATGGGAAAACTTTCGTTTCACCGGCTTTCTAAGTTTAAAGAAATCGAAGCTGCCTTCGCTTATTTCGCTAGCAACCACAAAAGGCGTTGGAAGGAGGCCGGTCAAGGGAGCCAGTTTGACAGTGATTTGCAAAATAAACATTATCTAAATACTGCCCGTATGCTTGCCCCAAAAGGTTGGGTCGAGCTTTCTTGTATTATGATAGATGGAGAATATGTAGCAATGGCTTTTGGCTATATATACGAAGGGCGATATTATTACTACACTCCCACTTTTAACCCGGATTATTGGAAGTGCTCTCCGGGAAATGTTTTGATTAAATATTTGATTGAATCTTTTTATCAGGAAGGAAAGATTAAGGTGTTTGATATGTTGCGTGGCCAAGAGAAATATAAATATTCTTGGGCAAAAGATGAGCGCCCCCTTTATCGTATTACTATCTACCCCAGAAAACTCCTCTCGTTGTTCATTTATTTTAGAAATTCTACAGTATCAATAGCTTTGCCAAGGCTTCAGAAATTCCCGTTTCTAAGAAAAATAAAGCATACACTGCTTCGATTGAGTGGAAAATGAATATTATTCCATATTTGATGCCCAGGGATATTTTAGGAATAAGACGCAGCATTAGCCCGTTTCCATGGTCAAATACGATTATTTATTATTCAAGCGGGCGAGCGGCCTTGCTTAATGGCGTTAAGTTGTTAGCTTCAAGTAATGACAAAACTAGAGAATTACTCGTTCCTTCTTTCATATGCGAAGAAGCTCTTTGGCCATTACGAGACGCAGGCTTCAAGATCAATTATTATTCAATTGATGATAAATTTGGCTTCTCTTTAGAAGAAATTGAATCGAAGATAAATGCGAACACTCTAGCTGTTATGATCGTGCATTATTTCGGCATCCAGGTCGATTTGGATGGATTAAAGGATTTGTGCATCAATAAAGGGATCTATTTGATCGAAGATTGCGCCCATAGTTTTTGCGGGGAAAAAACAGGCACAATTGCAGACATTAGTTTTTTCAGTATCAGAAAATTCATTCCGGTACATGACGGCGGAGCGCTGGTTGTTAATAACATTATATTTCAGCCAAAAATTAATCAAATAAGAAGTACTCGAAATCTGGGGAATGGCAATATGCTTAAGCTTGTAATGCGCTCAATCTTGAATTTGTTGAGGGGTCGACTACGGATCAATAATATAGAGGTTGCTCAAAAGCTTTCAATTGAAATGCTTTGTCCTCGGGCTGATAATAATACAGAACGAGCCGGTTTTAAGCCGAAAGAAGGAATGTCAGATCTCTCAAGAGTGATTTTATCGCGGCAGGATCTAAAAAATATCCGCTACAAGCGGCGGGAAAATTATAACGACCTTGCAAATAAATTGAAAAACATGCGTGGGATAGTTATTCCTTTTCCAATTGCTAAGGATGGTTGGTCTCCGTATGTTTTGCCGGTATTTGTTGAAGGCAAGAAACAGTTGACCGTACTAAAGGCCCTGATTTCAAATGGTATTATTGCAAGCGATTGGCCTACTTTGCCAAATGATCTGTCAGGTAGTGAAAAAGAATCCGCTTATCAACTTATGGGACGCATAATTCTTCTTCCGGTTCATCAGCGTCTTAGTAAAAATGCACCACGCGAAATTTCGAGAATCTTTATTGAGGCACTTAAATGAGGCAGATATCCAAAAAAATTCTTTCTTTTTTTCTTTCCAAAGATATTGCGATCTGGTTTTATCTCAAACTGAAAAAGAAGCGTTTGAGGATAATCCTGTACCATGGAATTTCCGATTCTACAGATGAATTGAGGTCGTCGCAGGTTATAAGATCTATTGTATTCGAAAAACAATTGGCGTATTTGAAAAACCACTATAATATTGTCCCATTGATCAATGCAATTTCGGGCGGCAATGCAATAGGGAATGACTTAACGATTACATTTGACGATGGTTATGAAAATGTTCTTGAGATCGCTTCTCCATTATTACTTAAATATGGGATGACGGCTTCAGTTTATGTCAATCCAAAGCTTATTGATCAGACGGAAGCCGGAGAATATAAACCGGCATGGTGGGATATTATTGATAACTTGTTCAATGAAACGACTGCAGGACAATTTACAGAAGTTTTTGAAAAATTTGATATTGGTTTCCGGCGTGAAAAGAGTCTGGCAAAGATCAAGATTGCTATGGAAGAAACACTTAAAGAACTGCCAGCCGCTATAAGTGCGCGCATTGCCGAAGAGTTGCAGTGCCGGTTCTCTAGCCAGATGAAAGAAAAAGCTTTTCCCAGATTAATGACATGGGGGCAGTTGCAACAATTAAGCAATAAAGGATTCGAGATCGGAGCTCACACGATGTCTCATTTGTCGGTGGCATCATTACCTGAAGAAAAATATGAATATGAATTGGTAGAGTGTAAAAAAACTATAGAATCGCGGCTTGGTATCAAAGTTGAGTCGTTTGCATTTCCCTATGGAGGAGATAAGCATTTCAATTTTAATTCTCTTAAAGTTTTAAAAGATGCCGGATATTTATGTGCTTTGCTTGTCTCGGGTAGCGCGGATGATCAATTTTGTTTAAGTAGAATTTCAATACATAAAAATGATGATTTTCAAATGTTCAAAATTAAAGTTGCAGGTATTTATGAAGACTTCGCTTCTATTTATAGAAAAATTAATAATATATGGAAAAGAAATTGAAAATTGCTTTTATTGGTTGGGCAAATAGCCAGCATGTGAAAAGCTGGGTTCAATGGTTTGCTGGCAGGGGGCATGAAGTACATTTGATATCTAATATTTATGAGGAAATTGAAGGGGTTATAGTCCATTCTTTACAAAACAAGATTTCATTGTCAACAGATATGGCTTCAAATTCATCTCAAGGAAGCAATTTCTTCGTTAATTTAATTAGATGGGTGAAGTTTAATTATTTGAGTTATATTAAATATCCATTTTATATTATAAAGACTAGACTATTGCTTAAGCAGATCAAGCCAGACATTTTACAGGGGTTTTATATTGGTTTTGCTGGATATATCGGGGCATTTACCGGATTTCATCCGTTTATGGTTTTTACCGGAGGGCCGGAATTGCTTTTTTTCCCAAAGAAATCCCTGTTCCATCGTATCTGGACAAAATTTGCCCTGAAAAGGGTAGATTTTCTAACACACACGTCCGAGGAGGCGAATGAAGCAGCTGTTCAGCTTGGCATGGCTCCGAATAAATCAAAATTTATGCATATTGGTATTGATCTTAGAACTTTTAACCCCCATGTTGATCCAGGCGATTTAAAGGATAGATTGGGGATTGCTGGTCATCCTATGGTTCTAAGCACACGTGGGTTGTACGATGCTTACTATAACATTACAGGCCTGATTAAGGCCTTTTCAGTTGTGGTTAAGAGGAGGCCGGAAACACGCTTGGTAATGAAATACTATTCCGCGCTTGAAAAGGAAAAATTTGTTAGATTAGCCCAAAACCTTGGTATTTATGATAAAATTGTATGGGTAGAGAAGGTAGATTACAAAGATATGGCAAAGTTCTACCGCGCAGCCGATGTCTATGTTTCCCTTTCTTATACCGATTCCGGAGCTGTTTCTATGCTCGAAGCTATGGCTTGTGGTTGCGTGCCGGTTGTTTCCGATCTCAAGAATATGAAAGAGTGGATTGAAGATGGGAAGAACGGCTTTATTAGTGATCCGGATAATGCATTTGCCGCGGCTAATTCTATCATAAAAATTATTGAAAGTGGTGAAACTAAAAAGGTTTTTGGGGAAAGGAATGTCGATATTATTAAAGCAAGAGCTGATCAGGAGCGATTATTTATTGCTCTTGAAGAGAAATCATATGAATTGGCAGGTAATAAAAAATGAAAAGTAAAAAAGCGTTTGTTTTGGCGGGAGGATTGGGGACAAGGTTAAGGCCTTTAACTTTTGCAATTCCCAAGCCCCTTATCCCGGTTAGGGAAAGGCCAATAATTGACTATATTATTACTAGATTGGTTAAATTTGGTTTTACTGAAATATTTGTTTCTCTCAATTATCAGGCGGAATTGATAAGGCATTACTTGGCGAGTAAAGAATGCAAAGGGATCAAAATAACTTGTTTTGAAGAGGACTCTTCCTTGGGGACTGCCGGGCCTCTTTCGTTTTTGAGAAAAAAAGATATTAGGCTTGCGGATGACGAATCAGTAATGGTTATCAATGGCGACATATTAACTGATCTTGATTTCGGCAGATTTTCAAAAAAGCACATAAAAGATGGCGCAGCTATTACGGTAGCTATGATTAACTATGAATACCAATTGAGCCTGGGGGTTCTTGAGCTTGATCCCCATGATCGTATAATTGGCATTTCGGAAAAACCAAAATTTTCATATAATGTCAGCGCCGGAATATATCTTGTCAAGCATAGTGCGATCGATCTTGTTCCTTTTAATCGATACACTATGCCTGAATTGATATGCAATGCTCGAAAGAAAGGTTTGCTGGTAAATGGATATTTGATCAAAGAACACTGGTTGGCAATTGAGCAGATAAAACAGCTCGAAGAGGCAAGTTTAGTAAAAAAAGGTGATTGGATATCAAAGCTTTAGAGAGGAATATTAGATGGAATTAAAAGATAAAAAAGTTATTGTTACTGGTGGAGATGGTTTTGTAGGAAGCCATTTAGTTGAAGAATTGGTTAAATTGGGTGCGGATGTGACCGCATTTGTATTGTATAATTCGCAAAATAAGATCGGGAATCTCGAATATTTGCCAAAAGATATTCTTGGGCAAGTTAAAACTTTTAATGGTGATATCGTGGATTCAGGCGCTGTTAAAGATGCCATAAAAGGGCAGGATGTTGTTTTTCACTTGGCGGCATTGATTGCGATCCCATATTCCTATTTGGCGCCGGAGGCTTATGTAATGACCAATGTTCTTGGAACTCTGCATGTATTGCAGGCATGCCGAGAATTTGGCGTACAAAAGATTGTACATACTTCAACGAGCGAAACTTACGGCACCGCTCAGTATACTCCAATCGATGAAAAGCATCCCATCCAGGCGCAATCGCCTTATTCGGCAACCAAGATTGGCGCGGATAAATTGGCTGAAAGCTATTATTGTTCCTTCAATCTTCCAGTAGCCACAATTCGACCTTTTAACACTTACGGTCCCAGGCAATCAGCTCGCGCAATTATCCCGACGGTAATTTGCCAAGCATTGGCCGGCAAAAAGGAGATTAAACTTGGCGCACTTTCACCTATACGGGATATGAATTATGTAAAAGATTCTGTTGCGGGATATATCAAGATCGCTGAATCAGATGCGACCGTTGGACAAGTTATCAATATCGGCTCGGGCCGGGGAGTGACGATTGGGGATTTGGCCCAAAAAATACTCAATCTTACAGGAAGTTCGGCGAGGATCATAAGTGATGAAACCCGTATTCGTCCGGATAAAAGTGAAGTTAAACAGCTTCTCTGCGATTTCACGAAGGCGAATAAGCTTTTCGGGTATGAGCCTTTGCATGCTCTTGAGCAAGGGTTAAGAGAAAGCATCAAATTTATAGAAGAACATTTGGATCTATATCGCCCAGATGAATACACGATATAAATCATGGAGAATGTCGTTTTATTGTTATCAATTATATTTTTTTATTATGTAATGAGAAAAAAGAAGATTCCTATTGTTTCGCTTTACGGCATTTTTGGGTTGCAATGGTTTTACTATTTGTTGTTTCCTTTTCTTTCGGTGAATAATTTTATACCCGCACCTTTTCCGACGGGGACACCTTTGAATCACGATGTTCGCGTTGTAAGCTATTTTTTGTTGTTTAATGCTATCTTTATGCTTATATTTTCCTTCATCTTTTTAGTTATTTTCAAGCCAAATGATACAATAAAGAAAGAGGTTTCTGCAAAAGATGAAAAATATAAGACAGCTTTGTTTTTCATTTTATTATTGCTGGATATTTTCTTAATATATATCGGTTATAAATATAGATATTCATATGTTGCAGTGGTGCATACAATCCACGCCAATCTGAGAAATATTTTTGTCGGGTTATTTGCTTTTTATATGATGATTGAGACTAGACGGCTAAAGATATATTTTCTTTATTTTCTTTTTATTGTTGCGACATTTTTTCTTGGCAGCCGAATCTTTTTGGCAATAATCACCGCCATTCTATTTGTTTATTTGTTCGACGTGGGCGTAATCGATCTTAAAAAAGGGGTGGCTTTGTTGTTGGTTGCGATTACTGCTTTTTCGTTGATTGGCGTTGTGAGGGTGGGATTCTATTCTATAGAAAAGATCTCCTATTATTTGTGGCATCCGTTGATCCTAGAAAGTTTGTACTCGGGGTATTCGGGTTTGGCTTTGACTGAAATGTGGCTGGATGGAAAGATAAAATATTATAATTATTTTGGCAGCTATTATATTGATCCATTAATGATTTTTGTGCCTCAAATGGTTTTTATTGGAGCGGGTATTCCTAAGGCGAGCTATAATGTTTTAGGAAAATGGGAAGAAGATCATGGGGGGCGAGATAAAATATCTCCAAAAGGCTCTTATTATTACCTTGCCGAGGCGATTGAGGCAGCAGGTTTCTGGGGAATTATCCTGGTTTCTACGGGCTTTGCAGTAATTTGCGCAAAGATGGAAAAATTACGAGCTGGAAACATTTTTAATCGATTTATTTATTATAGCTTTTTTGGGGCTTTTGGGTTTGGTTTTGTAAAAGCTCAGTTTTCTTGGTGTGCAAGATATTTTATACAAAACATCTTCACGCTGGCGCTCTTTTTCTTGATGTATAAGGTTTTCTACGATGTGGCAAAAAATGTGCGCGATCAATCGAATGGAAAAATTTCAGGACAAACAATTGTATAGGGGGATGTTTTTTGTGGTTGATTTTGTGCGTAGCGCGGTTTTGCTTTTCATGGCTACGGCCCTTTTTATAGCAAAGTCTTTTTGGTTATTGCGCTTAGTTGCTTGTGGGGGCGACATATCATGAGCGAAAAATTAGATTGCTTGTTGATCTCACCGCCAATCCATCATAAAGATAATGATAATATTTGGAAAGGAATAGATTCGAATTTTCCTCCGCTGGGATTGGCCGATATGGCTGGCTATATAAGAGATAAAAACTACAGCGTAAGCATATTGGACTGTAACGTGGAATGCTCTTCTGTTGAATCTTTCGGATCTTTGTTTAAAAAGGAATTTGTTGATAAATATGTGTCAATTAAAATCATTGGATTGACAACCTTGACTTGCAATATAAAAAAAGCTTATGGTGTCGCACAAATTTGCAAAAAATATTATCCAGATGCCATTTTTGTCTTTGGTGGAGTGCATGCGACCTTTGTAGCTGATGAGGTAATAAGAAATGATCTAGTTGATATCGTTGTTTGTGGAGAAGGCGAAAACACTTTACATGAATTGGTCGCAGGCAAGGATTTGGAAATGATTAATGGGATTATATTTAAGAAAAAAATAAATGGCAAGCAGGAAATAGTAAAGAATCCATCTAGGCAAAGAATTACCGATTTGAATTCTCTTCCAATGCCTGCCTATGATTTGCTCCCGATATCTAAATATAAACCTGCCAAAGGATCATATAAACGTTTACCAGCCATGAGCATGATGACATCTAGGGGATGCCCGGGCAAATGTTCTTTTTGCAGTAAAACCCTGGGGAATAGACTTGTATTTAAGTCGGCCGAGAAGATTTTTCGAGAAATAAATTATTTAATTCAAAATTATGGCATTAAACAAATACTTTTTTATGATGACACATTTACCGCATTCAGAAAAAACGTCATGGAATTGTGCGATCTTATTGTGGAAAATAAAACAGATATTTCATGGACTTGTTTTGCTCGCGTTGATTTTGTCGATTTAGGAATGTTGGAGAAAATGAAACAAGCTGGTTGTCACCAGATTATGTATGGGGTTGAGAGTATCGATGAAAATGTATTAAGAAAGATTAATAAAAAAACTAATATTAATCAAGTTGTCAATGCGAGCAAATGGACGAAACAGGCAGGAATAGAATGTAGAGTCGCTTTTATGGTGGGCAATCCTGGGGATGATGAGGAAATAATCAAAAAAAATATTAGATTTGTGAACAAGCTGAATCCCGATATTTTAATTGTTAACATTACCACGCCATTCCCTGGCACGGAAATGTTTGCATGGGCAAAAGAAAATAATTTAATATTGACTTATGATTGGGATGATTATAATCTTGCAAAGCCAGTGATGAGGCTGAAAAATTTGACATCGGATCAAATAAAGGCTCTTTATAAATTGATGTATCAAAGTTTCTATTTTAGGCCGGCTTTTATTCTGCGAAAGCTTTTTCGGATTAGGTCGTTAAGTGATATCAAAATACTTTTAAGTGGATTGAAAGCTGTTTTTTCCCTATTTCAGCCGAAAGGAGGGACGGCCCGTGGATAGATCTTTGTCGCTGTCTGTGATTATGCCTGTTTATAACGAAGTATATACAATCGAAAAATGCATCGAGAGAGTTTTGGCTGTTCGTAGCTCCCATATTTCGGAAATCGAACTTATCGTGGTTGATGATGGATCTACTGATGGGACAAAAGAAATATTGCATAAATATAAGGAAAGATATCCTCATCAGATAGTTTTTGTTGAGCATGGAAAAAATAAAGGTAAGGGTTCGGCCGTTAGAACAGCTTTAGAAAGCGCAAAAAACGATGTATGCATCATTCAGGATGCGGACTTGGAATATAATCCGGAAGATTTTGATAAATTAGTTGTACCCTTTATAAAAGAGAATGCAGATGCGGTTTTTGGATCGCGGTTTATTATTAGAGATTATGCCAGAGTGCTCTATTATCGCCATGCGCTAATGAATCGCTTTCTTACATTCTTAACAAATTTGATAACAGATCTGAATTATACAGACATGGAAACTTGTTATAAGGCGGTTCGGACTGGGTTGCTTAAATCGATCCCTTTGCGTTCGAACGGATTTGATCTTGAACCAGAAATTTCCATCAAACTTGCAAAAAGAGGGGCCCATATATTTGAGGTTCCAATAAGTTATTCGGGAAGAACCAGGCAAGAAGGGAAAAAAATTGGATGGAAGGACGGAGTCATGGCCTTTATAACTTTATTGAAATATTTATTGATCGATGATATTTATAAAGATGATGAATATGGGTCGCATATTTTGACAAGTTTGACGCACGCGCCAAAATTTTCACAATGGATGGCGGATACTATTAAGCCATTTGTCGGAAAAAGAGTTCTGGAAATTGGAGCTGGTATTGGCAATATGACCGGATATTTTATCCCTAAAAAAAAATATGTGGTAAGCGATCTTAATGAGAATTATCTGAAATATATGCGAAATAATTGCAAAAACAAACCGTATCTTGAAGTCAAGAAAGTGGATTTGACGTTACAGCAAGATTTTGATTGGTGTAAAGAACAGTTTGACACAGTCATTTGCTTGAATGTTCTAGAGCATATTTCTGACGATGTTGCAGCATTAAAAAACATTTGCACGGCTTTGAATGGAGATGGCAGGGCTATAATTTTGGTGCCTCAGAATCAATCATTATATTCATCTCTTGATGCGGTGGTTGGGCATGTCAAGCGATATTCAACAGAACAATTGCGCCAGAGCATGATTGCCTCTGGATTTGAAGTTGAACAAATGATCACTGATTTTAACAAAATAGGCGTACTAAGCTGGGTTTTAAACGGCAAGCTTATGCGCCGCAAGCATTTCTCGCGCGTACAGCTTAAAATATTGAATAGCTTGACTTGGTTGTTCCGGATAATTAATCCTCTCCTTCCATGGAATGGACTTTCATTGATATGTGTTGGAAAGAAGGCAGGATCAACAGAAACATGATCTTGATCCTTTTTCCGATGCTTGCTTTTCTTGGCTTATGGGGATTATTCAACCAAAAGCTGTCCATGCGAGAATCTTTTATATGGGCTTCAATTATTTTTGGTTTATTTGTTGTAATAATTACTGAAGTTTTAAGTTTATTTAAATGGATTAAGCCCGTTCCTTTAGCTTTGAGTTGGCTTTTTCTTTCTTTTTTGGTAATAGTAATATTAATTAAATATTATAGGACAAACTTGCGTATAAATATTGTTTTTCCGCGTTCATTCAGCTCATTGGAAAAAGTTCTGTTGAGCTGCATAATAACGATTATGGCTATCACTTTTATAATCGCCTTGGTTGCGCCACCAAATAATTACGACTCCATGACTTATCATATGTCTAGAGTTGTACATTGGGAGCAGAATCAAAGCATTGCTCATTATCCGACAGGGATTGTACCCCAATTATCTCTCCCGCCGTTGGCAGAATTTATTATTCTAAATTTTCAAATATTATCGGGAAATGATCGATTCGCAAACTTAGTCCAGTGGATCAGCATGTTTGGAAGTGTTATTGTGATAACTCTGATTGCACAACTGCTCGGAGGCAACAGAAAGCAACAAATATTATCCGGTTTTATTGGTAGTACTATTCCAATGGGAATTCTACAGGCGACAAGCACTCAAAATGATTATGTTGTAGCTTTCTGGCTGCTTGGATTGGTTTATTTTGTTATTAAATCGGATACAGGGTGGGGCGCATTTAATATTGCTGGGGCAGCGATGGCTCTGGGTTTGGCGATCCTGACGAAATCGATCGCATTTTTCTATGCTTTTCCTTTTTTGGTTTGGCTGATATATATTTATCTTAAAAAAGTAAAGTTAAATTCCTGGAAATATTTATTATTTATGTTGCTGATCATTCTTGCGATCAACAGCGGGCATTATTATAGGAATTTCAATGTGTTTTCTTCGATTGAGGGGCCAAATTATAGCACAAAGAATGAAACCATTTTGCCTCGAAATATTTTGTCTAATTGTATAAGTTATTTTGCTGCAAATCTTGCTACCCCATCGTTTAAAATAAATAATGCAATCGAAGATGGAGTGGCGCATTTCAATGGCATAATTGGTGTAAAGTATTTTGATAAACGATCGGTTCGTGAGCCATTTGAGGTTTACCGGTATGCTCCCCATGAAGATATTGTCCCTTCACCCGTGCATCTATTGTTGATTGTTTTAAGCGGAATAGCGTTCTTTTGTAGTAGGAGTTTGCGACAGAATACAAGTTTATTATTTTATTGCGTTTCACTTTTTGTTGGTTGTCTGCTGCTTTTCGCATTGCTAAGATACCAGAGCGCCTTTTTTCGTTTTACTTTGTCTTTTATTGTATTGTCTTCCCCATTACTGGGCATTATACTTGAAAAAATATTTTCAAAAGGAATTCTTGTTGTGATGATTATTGTAATGATGATTTTGGCTCTGCCGCCATTAATAATGAATATTACTAGGCCAATAATCCCGCCGCCTCTTGCCCATAGGTCAGAATTTTCAATTCTGAATGTCCCGAGGCAATTCTTTTATTTTGGCGGAGGGCGACAAGCAGAATATGAAAGTTATAAAAACATTGTTAAAACGATAAAAAACCGAAAATACATAAATATTGGTGTTATTGGCATTAATAATGAATATCCGCTCTGGGCATTATTAGAAAATAGCGGCATCAAGTTTAGGCTTGAGCATTTGGAGGTTGATAACTTATCAAATTCAATAAAAATGGACTTTAAACCTTCGGCAGTTATTATTTTCAGCGATGATCCCTTAGTTGAAGAAAAATATAGATATAAATTTAAATACCGTGAAATTGTCGGCAAAAGCCATTTTGGCAGGAATATAATAATCTATGGGGAATAAGGGCTATAAAAAAAAAGAACAATTAATGGCTTATCTGCCAGAGGCATTAAACGCAAGGCTGAAGTTATGAATGTCATTATATACGGTCTGGGGAGTGGCCGATGAAAATAGCAATTAATGCCTTGTCTGCTAAAATAGGCGGAGGCGTGACTTACTTAAGATATCTTATACCCGAGTTGGCTCTTCAGGGAAGCGAGCATAAATTTTGTCTTTTTATTTCTCGTTCGCATTTTGATGAAATATTTAATGACATTAAGCTGTCCGACAATATCAAAATAATTAAATTAAATACGGATGGCCCTTTATTGCGAATAGTCAGCGAACATTGTTTTTTGCCTTTTTATCTCGTCAAGGAAAGAATAGATTTATTGTTTTGTCCAGCCAATATAATGCCGCTATTTGTATTGTGCAAGAAGATCGTTTGGATCCAAAATATTTTTCCTTTTATTAAGAAGTACATAAATAAAAATCTGCGCGATAGGTTGCTTGATATTTTTACGATGATTTCAGCCCTAAAAGCTGATCGAATTATCCTCTCATCAAAAGATTCACTTGATTTGGTCTTGGAAACAGGGGTGAGCAGAAGCAAATGCAGACAATGCTATTTGGGGGTTAAACCTTTTTCCCTGCCATTGGTTAACAAAGAAAAAATCATTTTATTGGTTTCAAATATATATTCGCATAAAAATATCAAAACGTTGGTTCGGGCTTTTTCTCTGCTAAAAGAGGAAATCAGGCAGGAATTTCGCCTGATTATTGTTGGAAAAACGGTTGGGATTGAGAGCGAAGCGGAACTGAACGCTTTATTGTGCTTACGCAAAAAACTATACCTTGATGAAAATGTCGTTTTTAATACGGAAGTGGACGGAAAAGAGTTGGCACATTTATATGCTTCCTCTTTAATTTTTGTTATGCCATCGCTGATCGAAAGTTTTTCTTTCCCGGTGTTTGAGGCAATGTCCTCAGGATTGCCGGTTATTGCTGCAAACGCTACTTGTCTGCCTGAAGTGCTTGACGGCGCTGGTTTATTATTCAGGCCAGACAGCCCTGTTGATTTGGCCGAGAAACTGACCCGATTAATTGAGGACCCAGGCCTGGCCGCTACTTTGGCTATTAAAGGAAAGGAACGAGCTGCCTTATTTACATGGGCAAAGACAACCGCCTTATTACTTGGATATTTTAAAGAACTGGAAAAAGAGCCTCGCAACACATGAATGTTTTATTTGTTTATTCAATAAATGATTTTCAGTCTTCAAAAACACCTTTGCGGATACAAGAACAAATGCAGCTAGGTATTTCGTATATCTCTTCGCTATTAAAAAAATACGGCCATTCAACTAAACTTCTTGTTTTAAGCAGAATCTCTGGTGAAAAAAATAAGATTATTATAGATAATTGCCTTGAAGCGTTCAAGCCAAGCGTTATTTGTTTTACTTCGATAACAACGGAATATGATTTTGTGGCGGGCATAGCAAAATATATTAAGAATAAGTATGAACATATATTTTTGATAATTGGAGGGCCGCACGCCTCTCTAAATCCTGAAAGTGTTATTAATGATAATTTTGATGCTTTGTGTGTTGGGGAGGGGGAATTTCCAACGCTTGAATTGATAGCACAATTAGAACAGGGGCTGCGTCCTTCGAATATACCTAATTTATGGATAAAAAGTAATTTTGGTGTTCAAAAAAATCTTACTCGTCAATTTATGCAAAATTTGAACGAATTGCCTTTTCCTGACAGAGAAATGTGGCAAGAATGGATAGCAGATACTCTAGGAACAAGGCATTCTATATTGCTGGGGCGAGGATGCCCTTTTCAATGCACTTACTGCTGCAATCATGCATTCAAAAAGTTGGCTCCAGGGAAATATGTCAGACATAGATCTCCCGAAAATATTATTGATGAGATTAGGGATATTTTGGGGAAATTTCCCGAAACTAAAGAAATATATTTAGAGGTCGAAACAATAACCATTAACAATCAATGGGCGTTGGATTTATTCTCGGCGATTTCGGCATTTAATCCTGGCTCTGGCCGCTTGCTGTCATTTGGGGTAAATATAAGGCTTTCCCTAAATATGGAACTAGAAAAGCTTTTTGCCGCTATGGAAAAAAGCAATGTAAAATTTATAAATATTGGGTTAGAATCAGGCAGTGAAAGAATTCGCAGGGACATTCTTAAGCGGAACTATTCAAATAAAGATGTTATTGATGCAGTAAAACTAGCGAGAAGGTACGGGTTAAAAATTTGTTTTTATAACATGATGGGGATTCCGGGGGAAACAATTGAGGATTATTATGAAACAATTAAAATTAATCGCGAATGCTTGCCGGATTGGAATTCCAATTCGATATTTTATCCATATCCAGGGACCGATTTGTATAATCTATGCGGACAAAACAAGCTGTTGGGAAAACAAATTGATACTGAAATGGAGAGGGACCGTGCTGTTTTGGACCTTCCAGGATTTTCAAGAAAACAAATACAAAAATCTTATATATGGTTTGATTATTATGTTTACAATGGGTATTTGCCAATATATAAATTGCTAGCAAGAGTATTTTCTTTAACGCTCAGATCATCTCCTATATTCAGCAGGATAAGATCGTTGATCAAATATTTTGGGCTATATGATTATGCGAGGAATGTTCTTAGGAAATGATGAGAATCGAATGAATAAAGATGCTAAAAAAGGAAAGCATATAATATGAAAATAATGATCTTGACGAATAGTTATCCTCCAGAAGTTAGCGCCGGGGCTAATCAGCTTTTTGAACTAGCGCAGGCGTTAACATCTTCCGGTCATTCGGTTTCAGTTGTTTCTCGTTTTCCCAGGCGCCTTCCCAAAGAGCAGAGACCAATATTTGGTTGGCGGTTGATAATTAGAGAAAAATGTCCAGAAGCGCATGTTGTAAGAGTAAAAGTTCCGGAGCTTTCTCGTAGGATTCCACTACTGCGGGAGATTGAGCATGTGCTAAATTTTTTTCTATTGATTGTTGCCTGCCTAATAAGTGGAAAATCGGAAGTGATTTTGGTCTATTCACCGCCAATAATTTCTGCTTACGCGGCGCTTGTTGTGCGTTTTTTTTATCGAAACAAAATAGTCCTTAATGTTCAGGATCTTTTTCCCCAAAGTTTAATTGATTTAGGATTGTTAAAAAATAGGTTTTTAATCGCTCTTTCACGCGTGATCGAACGTCTTCTCTATAAGCGTGTTGACCATATCACGGTTATGTCAGAAATGAACAGGGAGATCGTCGGCAAGACGGCTGGGAACCTCGATAAAATTCAAGTTGTTTACAATTGGGTCGATACCGATTATATCCGGCCAGGTGACAGGCTCAATGAATTCAGGCGAGAATTTGGCCTGGGCGAGAAATTTGCGCTGACCTTTGCTGGCTGTATTGCCGATTCGCAGGATATGGACATTATTTTGAATTCGGCCAAAAAGCTTGAAGAGGAGAAAGGGCTTATCTTTTTGCTGGTCGGCAATGGCCCTCGCTATGAAGACACGATCACAAAAACAAAAGCTATGGGGCTCAAGAACGTGCTGATTATGCCTATCCAACCGAGAGAAAAATATGTTAAACTATTAGCAGCTTCGGACGTGGGATTAATTACTCTTAATTCTGCAGTTGCAACACCGGTTGTCCCATCGAAAATGCTCAGTATTATGTCAGCCGGTCGGGCGATCTTAGCAAGTTTGCCTTTGTTTGGAGATGCCCCGGAATTTATTGAAAAGGCGGGCAGTGGGATCGTTGTTAGTGCGGGCGATACAGAAGCGTTCTATAGGGCTGTATTGAAATTATTTAATGACCGCAAACTTTGCCGAGAATATGGGGCGAGTGGAAGGGCTTGGGTTGTTGTGAATTATTCGCTTGATGTCTGCGCCAGAAAATATGAAAAGCTTTTTGCTGAGGTGATAAAAGATGGCATCAAATAAAGAACCGAAATTATTTATTGACTGGATTAATAATGATCCTTTATCCAGACTTTCCGAGGGCTTTAAATGGGTAGGATTGGATCAAGCAATTAAGCCTGGAATGACCGTCTTGCTGAAGCCAAACCTTACATATCCAAAATTTAAGGCAGGAGTCACAACGACCCCTCAAGTGTTGGAAGCTTCTATCAAGCTTTTTTGCGATCTTGGGGCAAAAGTTGTCGTTGGCGAATCCGATGGCGGGTATAATTCTTATGAAGTTAAAGATGCTTATCATGATTTTGGGCTTTATGACTTAGAGAAGAAATATGGGATCAAGGTTGTTTGTTTTTCTTCTGATAAAAGCACATGGAGAACAATAACGGTAAATAAATATTTTAAGGAATTTAAAGTAGAATATCCCGCCGTTCTTGAGGATTGCGACCATTTTATTACTTTTCCAGTTCCGAAAGTCCATGCCATGACCGGTATTAGTCTTTCCTACAAGAACCAATGGGGGTGCGTGCCAAACACTATGAGGCTCCGATATCATCCCATATTCAATGAAGCTATTTTCGCGATAAACCAAATACCAAAAAGTAAGTTTTCTATAATCGATGGTACATATGGCTTGACCAGAAGCGGTCCGATGGTTGGGGATGTTTTTAATTGGGGCTTTATTTTGGTGTCGAATAATTTCGAAGCGGCTGATCTGGCCGTCAGCAAAATGATGGAAGTTGATCTGAAATCGATCATACATTACAAGAAAGTATTCAAGCATGGGCTTGTGCCAAAAATACAGGACATAAGTTTTAATCAAGATTATACTAAATTCATTTCAGATAAATTCTATCTAAGAAGAGATTTCTGGAATTATGTCGCATTAGTTGCATGGCTTCACCCATGGATAAATCATTTTTTTTATGAATCATCTTTGGCCGATTTATTGCATAAAATCATGTATACATTTCGAGAAAAACCGATTAGCAAATAGAAAGGATAAACTATGAAACAAGTCATCCAAAATTATAAGAGCGGTGAATTAAGCTTGGTTGATGTCCCGGCGCCACTGGTTAAAGCTGGCGGCGTGCTGGTCAGGACCCGCAATTCTGCCGTGAGCGTCGGCACCGAAAAATTAATGGTGAACCTCGCCCAACAAAATATTATCGAAAAAGCAATGTCCAGGCCTGATCTCGTCCGACGATTGATCGATAAAGCCAAAACCGAGGGGCTTATGGAGGCATATCAAGCCGTAAAGGGCAGGA
This sequence comes from Candidatus Saganbacteria bacterium, assembly GCA_016223245.1. NCBI lineage: Bacteria > Bacillati > Candidatus Saganbacteria bacterium. The sequence continues at coordinate 170,521 of JACRPL010000021.1, forward strand.
TGGAGACCCTTCAACCTCTTGGATACAGCTCAGCAGGAGAAATAATCGAGGTCGGCGAAGGTGTCGATGAATTTAAAATTGGAGATAAAGTCGCTTGCGGAAGCGATCTTTTTGCAACTCATTCGGAGATAACCTGGGTTCCAAAAAACCATTGCGTGAAATTACCTGACGATGTTGATTATGAAGATGCAGCATTCGCATATATTGCTGCAATTGCAATCCATGCGATCCGATGCGGGAATCTTTCTTTTGGCTCAAAAGTTGCAGTTATTGGTCTTGGTCTTTTAGGCCAAATTGCGGTCCAAGTATTAAATGCTTGGGGTTGCGAGGCTTTTGGATACGATCTTGATAAGAGAAAAGTTGGACTTGCTATCGAAATGGGCGCAAAAGATGGCACAACAATTTGGCATGAAGCAGTTACAAAATCTAAAATGATGACTTCTGGCCAGGGAGTTGACGCGACAATAATCATGGCTTCAACTTCAAGTAACGATCCGATGAATTTATCCGCAGAGATAACAAGAGAACGAGGAATGGTGGTCGCATGCGGGCTGGTGAAATTAGATGTACCTCGAAATATTTTTTTTGACAAAGAACTTTCCTTAATTGTTTCGAGGGCGACTGGTCCCGGTAAATTCGACTTATCTTGGGAAATTAAAGGCGCGAACTATCCTCTTTCTCTTGTTAGATGGACTCAAGCCGGAAATATGAGGGAATATTTAAGGCTGGTTGCAAACAAGAAAATTAATTTAAAAAGATTGGTAACTCATAAGTTTGGGATATCTTCGGCGCTACAAGCATATGATCTTTTGTTGAGCAACGAGCATCCATATTATCTGGGTGTTCTTCTTCAATATATCGATGAAGAAAAAAATATCGAAAGAAAAGTAGCCGTGAATCCTATTGTTGAACATAAACCTAGTCAGCCAATTGTCGGCATGATTGGCGCGGGGCTATTCTCAAATGTCACAATATTGCCATGTTTAAAAAAGATCGAAGGGATCGTGTTAAAGGGAGTTGCAACTGCAACCGGTATTTCTGGAAGAAATGTTGCGAAACAGTTTGGGTTTGAATACTGCACGACTGATTATAAAGAAATATTAAATGATCCTGATATCAATACTATTATTATAGCTACCCGCCATGACCTTCATGCTAAGATGATTATTGAATCTCTTGAAGCTAAAAAGGACGTATTCGCTGAAAAACCGTTGGCAGTAAGCAGCGATGAGCTATATGCTATATATAAAGCTTATGAGAAGAACAGTAAAAGATTGATGATAGGGTTTAATCGTCGTTTTTCTCCAACAGCTATTGCTGCAAAAGAGCTGATGGGCAATATTGGCGCTGTTACTGTTAATTGTAGGATCAACGCCGGATTTGTTCCAAAGTCGCATTGGACATTGAATAATGAGGGCGGCGGCAGGGTTATCGGGGAAGTGTGCCATTTTATAGATTCAATCCAATATGCAACCTCTTCATTGCCTATCAGGGTATTTGCCGAAACCATTACTTCTTTAAACGGTCAGGTCACTAATGAAGATAATATTGCGATAACAATGAAGATGAAAGATGGGTCTGTTGCAACTATCCTATATACTTCAATCGGGCACAAAGGTTTCCCAAGGGAGCGAATCGAAGTGTTCGGGAATAACCAAGGTTATATACTTGATAATTTTACCAACATGGAATTTATCCGGGAAGGGAAACGGAAGAAGATGAAAAGCTGGAATATCGATCGCGGCCATCAAAATGAATTTAATATTTTCTTTGATTCTATAAAAAAAGGCCAAAATATCCCAGTTGATATTATTGAGTATATGTATACTACGATGGCAACTTTTTCAATAATGGAATCTATTAAACATGGTAAACCTGTTGATGTAATAGTGGATTTATAATGCGGATCCTTCTTATAACAGAAAATTTTCCCCCAGAAACAAAATCATGTTCAACTCTTTTTTTTGAGCTAGGCGAAACCCTGGCGAAAAATGGGCACAAAGTTAAAGTCATTACAAGAAAGCCAAGAACAAATATTGCGGCAGGCACCGATGTCGCATCGATACCATCTAAAGAAATAATGGCCGGTATGGAAGTTAGCCGATTTCAAACTCCTCCATTGGCCAGAAATATTCCGATAATTCGCGGTTTTGAGCATTTTATCCTGGGATTTATCTTTTTGTGGGGAGGATTATTTTCAGGTTCTTTTGATGTTGTTCTTGTGTATTCTCCGCCGCTTCCTCTTGGGATCGCCGCAATATTATTAGCGAAAATAAAAGGCGGCAGATCAGTTGTTAATATTCAAGACTTATATCCGCAGACCGTAATTGATCTGGGGTTATTGAAAAATCCATATTTGATCTGGCTTGCCAAAAAAATGGAAAATATTATTTATAGACAGGCCGACTATATTGCAGTTCATTCTGACGGGAACAAAGAATATGTGTTATCCAATGGTGGATTGGATGAAAAAATCGACGTAGTCCATAATTGGGTCGATACGGAATTAATTAAACCCGGACCTGGAAAGAATGAGTTCAGTGAAAAATTCGGTTTATTGGATAAGTTTGTTGTGTCTTTTGCGGGTGTTATTGGCTTCGCTCAAGGGTTGGAGGTGGTAATAAATGCCGCTCAATTATTGAAGGACAATAAAGAAATTGTTTTTATTATTGTCGGTGACGGCATCAAAAAAGCGGAGCTAGAAAACGAGAGTATTAGGCTAAAATTGACAAATGTAAGATTTATTGAGACTCAGCCCGTAAGCATATATCCCCAGGTCCTAAATGCTTCTGACATTAGTTTGGCCATACTTGATAAAACTCTTGTTACGCCGGTGATCCCTGGAAAGATTCTCTCCATAATGGCGTCCGGCAAACCGGTCCTTGCGAGCTTAGCTTTAACTGGGGATGCGCCAAAGGTAATTGATGAAAATAAATGTGGTTTAGTTGTGCCTCCTGGGGACCCCCACTTGCTTGCTAATGCTATCCTTAAATTATATAATGATAAAGAGTTGCGTGAAGAAATGGGGCGAAATGGCAGGCAAGCCGCTGTTAGATTGTTCTCCAGATCAGCCTGCATAAAAAAATATGAAGATATTTTTAGCTTTAAAGTGGGAGGAGAAATTAATGGATTATAAGTCACAATATAAAGGGAAAAAGATACTAGTAACCGGTGGAGCTGGCGCAATTGGGTCAAACCTTGTTCGCGCCCTATCTGAAGCCGGGGCTGAAAGGGTAATTATTATAGATGATCTTTCTTCTTCAGAAAAATGGAATATTCCTTCTTTGCCAAATGTCTTGGTTTCCGAAGGCGATATTTTAGATGAGATAAAATTAAAAAGAGTATTTTTCGAAGAACCTGACTATGTTTTTCATTTGGCGGCATTTTTTGCCAATCAGAACTCTATTGACCATCCGGAAAGGGACCTTCAAGTGAACGGAATGGGAACCTTGAAGCTTCTCGAATATTCAGCTTTAACAAAAGTTAAGCGTTTTGTATATGCTTCATCCGGATGCTCGATCTACGGAAGCCATGCTCCAATGCCGCTTAAAGAAGATTTTATGTCAATGCATTTAAGTACGCCTTACCAAATAACAAAAATGTTGGGTGAATTGTACTGCAATTTCTTTCAGCACCAATACGAGGTCCCAGTCGTAAAAACGAGGTTTTTTAATTCTTATGGCCCTGGCGAAATACCTGGACAATACAGGAATGTTATTCCAAATTTTATTTACTGGGCTTTGAGTGGAACAGCTCTTCCAATAACTGGTACTGGCGAAGAAACGAGGGATTTTACTTTCGTTGGCGACATTGTTGACGGGTTGCTTCGATCTGGTGTAATGGAAGAAGCTGTTGGAGAGGAATTCAATTTGGCGTCAGGAAGGGAGATACAAATTAAGCAGTTGGCAGAAATGATAAATAAAATGACAGAAAATAAGGCTGGCATTAATTTTGCTCCACGCAGGAAATGGGACACAAAGTCAAGGATACTTGCTTCTGTTGAAAAGGCCAATAAACTCATTGGGTATACACCCAATACGACCTTTGAGCAAGGGCTGCCTCAAGCGATAGAATGGTTTAAAAAGAATTGGGAGAATATAAAGAAAAGTGCAAGCTTTGGCCCTGGGGCTTCTTCTGCTGTGAGAACATTCGCCAGTAATAAATAAAATATTTATTTAGAATTTAAGGATAATAAACCATGAAAATGGATGTTTTTATAATTGCTCCTCTAATTGTTTTGGCTACTATGATCCTTCTTAAAATTTTCAAGGAGATATCAAAAAAATATAATTATCTCGTTGATATTCCAAATCAAAGGAGTTCGCACTCGAAAGAAGTTCCACGGGGTGGCGGAATTGTTATTGTATTGATCGTTCTATTGACTTTTATCGCCACTTTTGGCATTAAAGAGAACACAATATTAGGTTTCATGCTCGGAGGAATATCTATCTCTCTGGTTGGGTTTATTGATGACCTGTTCGATCTGAAGGGAATGTGGAAAATCATTGGGATGGTTTTTTCTTCGGTCATCCCGCTGTTTTTTGGGCTCCAGTTGAATTATGTTGAAGGTTTGGCCAATGGCTCAATACTTCTGATGTTGCTGTCGGTTGTTTGGATATATGGGATGATCAATTCTTTCAATTTTATGGACGGAATAGATGGTTTGATACCAGGGACTTCCGCGATCTTTTCATTCTTTTTGATCGGATTAAGCCTTTTGTCGGGGAATTATCAAGTTGCAGCGATTTCCTTGTTGCTTTTTTGCTCATGCGTAGGGTTCTTAGCGTTCAATTATTACCCCGCTTCAATATTTCTTGGGGATATAGGAAGCATGTTCTTAGGCTATTGTTTTGCAGTTTTAAGCTTAATCCTTGTGAATTCCAGCGCCAATCAACAGCCTATTTATGTTTTTGTTCTTCTTTTTGCGGTATTGATATATGATTCTATGGTCACTTTTATTAGAAGAGGAATTGAAGGAAAGAATCTTATCGAAGCTCATAGGGAACACTTATATCAGCGATTGATCATACTGGGATATTCTCATAGGGATGTTTCTTTGCTTTATTTTGGCCTATCGATATTATTCGGGATTTTTTCAATATTATTTTTAAGATCGGCGCCATCAATTAGATTCATTTATCTTATCTTAGCGCTTGCGATCATGTACAGTTTTAGCCTAATAGTCAAGATGATCGAAAAGAAGGCCGATAATAATGAATGATTTATTAAGCTTTTTCATTGAGAACATTAAGCGGCATAGGTATATCTTCCTTGTATTGTTTGATGTTATATCTACAATTGTTTCATTGGTCCTGTCCATAATGATATTAAAAGGGAATCATCTTGCTTCGATCCTGATGTTCTTTTCGGTATATTGGTGGATAGCGCCATTGTTAATTGCCTTTCGGATCGGAACATTCAGGAATTTCGGGCTTTATCACTGGGCTTGGCAATATATGAGCGTCCATGAGGTGGTTTCGCTAATCAAGGCGATAATTACGAGCAGCTTATTGACCCTGTTAAGCATTATTGCTTTTGGAAACAAAGATTTTCCATTTTCTGTGATTATCATTGAAGCTTTATTCTGTTTTTCGTTTATAGGCGGGATCAGGCTGTCTATTCGATTGTGGAAGGAATCGCAGCCAAATATAGATTCTTCAAGAGAAGAAAAGCGGGCATTGATCGTCGGTGCCGGCGATGCGGGTGAAATGATCCTTAGGGAGATGCTTAAGATCCCGCAGATGAAATATAAGCCCGTTGGATTTATAGACGATGATCCAACAAAGAACAATATATTGATCCATCATCTTCCAGTTCTAGGAAAATGTGACGATATCCCAATAATTGTGGAGAAATATGAGATCGACGAAATAATCTTAGCCATTCCAACCGCGTCAAGCAAGCAGATCAGGCGTATTGTTTCATTATGCGAGGAGAGTCGCGCAAAATTTAGGATCGTTCCCGGTATATTTGAGCTTATAGATGGGACCGTTCATGTCAATCAAATTCGAAATGTTGAAATAGAAGATCTTTTGGGCAGAGAGCCAATAAATCTTGACATGAAAAGCATATCATCATATATTTCCGATGCAAATATATTGATTACGGGGGCCGGAGGTTCGATAGGCGCGGAGTTATGTCGACAGGTCGCGATGTATAATCCTTCAAAACTTGTATTATTGGGTAAAGGCGAAAACAGTATTTATGACATTCAATTGGAACTTAAAGAAAAGTTCCCCTTTTTGACTTTCTCGACTTATATCGCCGATGTCAGGGATTTTGACAGGATAAATAATATTTTCAAGGAAACAAAACCAGATGTGGTTTTTCATGCCGCCGCCAACAAACACGTGTTTTTGATGGAAAACAATCCCGAAGAGGCCGTATTGAATAATATTATTGGGACTAAAAATGTAGTGGATATCGCCGAGAACAATAATGTTAAAAAATTCGTTATGATCTCTACGGATAAGGCTGTGCATCCATCAAGCATTATGGGCGCGACAAAAAGGGCCGCGGAGATGATAGTTCAATTAAAGACTATGTCGGGAAGCAGTACGAAATTTGTTTCGGTGCGATTTGGCAATGTCTTGGGGAGTAGGGGAAGCGTTGTCCCGTTATTTAAAAAACAGATCGCATCAGGCGGGCCAGTTACTATTACTCATCCTGAGGCGACCAGATATTTTATGACGATCCCTGAAGCGGTCCAGCTTGTTATTCAGGCCGGGGCGATGGGAAATGGAGGAGAGATCTTTGTGCTGGACATGGGGCAACCTGTCAAAATAATAGATCTAGCAAAGGATCTTATTAGATTGTCCGGTTTCGAGGTCGGAGTCGATATCGAGATCAAATATGTTGGGTTAAAACCTGGAGAAAAACTATTTGAAGAGATATTGACGTCTGAAGAAGGAATGAAGACCACGAAGCACGAAAAAATATTTATTACGCCCCCCTCGAAAATTAATATTGATGCGCTAATGGCAAATATCGGGATATTGGAGAAAATGGCGCATGACGGACAACGCGATGAGATCAAGAAAAAATTGCGGGAGATCGCCGACTAAAAGTTTGCAAAGCAAACTAGTGTGAATTGTTGTAGAATATACGTATGTTTAAATCATGGTTCTTCCTGTTTGTAAAAGTTACCTCTGACGTTTTTTTTATCAATCTATCTTTTGTCTTCGGATATATGATAAAAAGCAGATCTGTAAATATTTTTGCTTCTCAAATTTCTCCATATTTTAAAGTGTTGATGTTTTTAACTGTTTTTTGGCTTATTATCTTCAATCTCGCAGGCATGTACAAGATGCAACTCGATATGAAAAATCGTGTCGATAATATCTTCTCCGTCTCATTTGGGGTTTTTTCCGCATCGTTTTTTACCTATATTCTAGTGGCATATATATACAGGGAGGCTATATATACAAAGGAGATCGTTATTTTCGGTTCAATTATTGGAGCATTGCTAATAAATCTCTCGCGATTTGTCATTTGGAAGATTTATTGCATGATGAATAATGAAAGAGCGTGACTTTAGGGATAAGGTTGCGATAATAACCGGGGCATCGGGTTCTCTGGGGCAAGAATTAGCTTTGGGGCTTGCAAGGCGAGGAGCAAGGCTAACTCTGGCAGCAAGAGGAAATGGACGATTGGAAGCTGTCGCGGAAAAATGTAAGGAATTAGGCGCCAAAGTCATCGTAGTTCCGACCGATGTTTCACAAGAAGACAATTGCAGGCAATTGATAAGCATGACTGTTAAACAATATGGCAAGATCGACCTGCTGGTAAATAACGCTGCCGTTACAGTAAAAAAATCTTTTCAAGAGTTAGATGACTTGAAATCATTTGTGCTGCTTATAGAAACTAATTTCTTCGGATGTGTGTATTGTACTCGTTACGCCCTCCCATATTTAAAAAAAACCAATGGGAGGATCCTTGGGATTTGCAGTATTTTGGGTAAAATTGCAACTCCTGGGAATACCGCATATTGCAGCAGTAAATTTGCTATGTCTGCGTTTTTTGATTCCCTTAGATATGAAATTGCTGGTGATAACGTCAGCATTACTATGGTATATCCTGGCTATTTGGCGGAAAAAATGAACTCATCGAAAGAACGGCAGAGCGGTATATGGAAAAAGATAACATCTCTTTTAAAGGTGAAAGCCAATGTTTGTGCAGAGATCTCTTTAAATGCGGCCGCTAAACGCAAACGGCAAGTTATATTGCCTTTTTATTCTGTTTTGAGCCTTTGGATCAGTTTATTGTTCCCCGGATTATTTGATCGAATTATTTCTATTGTCGGTAAAATACGAGAACCAGTGTAAAATAATCTTGGCATTGTCTTTTCCCTGCTTGCCCTGAGCCTGTCGAGGGGCTATAATATTCCCTTGTATGATCAAAAAATCGCCTAAGATTATTATTATTGGGGCAGGGCCCGTTGGTTGCTACATGGGGCAAATGCTAAAGCATTACGGATTCGATCCTCTCATTCTTGAAGAACATCCCGAGGTCGGCAAACCTGTCGCATGTGCGGGTATCGTCGGGAAAAATGTCTTTACAGACATGTTGCTTCCGATCCCCAAGACCTCGATAATTAATACCATAGACGGAGCCAAGATCTCTTTTAATGGATCGGCCTTTTTGCTTAGGCGCCCGTCGGTTGCTTATATTATAGATAGGGCGGAGTTCGACAACTCTCTTTCAAAAGGCTTAAATATCGAATTCAATACCAAATTCGAAGATGTTGAAAAGGACGGCCCGGGGTACAGGCTCAAAACAAATAATGGTGAATATTATGCCGATATTTTGATCGGTGCCGATGGCCCAAACTCCCGCGTCAGGAAACTTCTTAAGTTCAACCATAATATTAAGCTTTATAAAGGCTACCAATATAGGATCAAAATGGAAGTCCCTGATCGTGATCGCGTAGATGTCGGTTATATCAAGCCATTCTCCCTTTTTAATTGGATAATCCCAGAAGGCAACGGTGTTATAAGGGTGGGGACGATATCGGACAAACCGATCCATGAATTGGACGTTTTCATGAAAGCTCACAATATCCATGGAGATATATTAGAAAAAAATGCAGGACCTATTCCAATTGGGACTTGTGATCTGGTGAAAGATAACGCCGCACTGATAGGCGATGCCGCGTGCCAAATAAAACCGATCACATCCGGTGGCATTTTCTATGGCATGAAGTCTGCTGAAATATTGGCTGGTGCCATAAAGAACGGAGACTTAAGCCTTTACGAAAAAGAATGGGATGTGGAGTTCGGCAAAGAAATAAGATTTTGCCTTTTGATGCGATACGCTATGGAAAATATCGATTCAGAAGTTATTAAGAAAGTATTTGAGTATGTTAAGGAAAACGCGGGGCTTATCGAAAACGCAGGCGACTTTGAAAACCATTCATCGGTCCTATGGAGCCTTGTTGCTAACCCTAGAACTTATCCAACGATCGGCACAGTGCTTATGGGTCTCATCAAAAAGCCTTCGATCCTCTTCCGCCTGTTAAGACGAAGATAGGCAAAAAGCGATAAACATGCTATAATATTCTTTGTATGCCTGAAATCGTAGCTTCCATCCCCATCACGTTCGACAAAAGCCACCTGATAACCATTGGCGAAAAGTTGTATACCGAGAGCATTGAGCTCATCCGCGAATTGGTGAATAACGCGTACGATGCCGATGCAACAGATGTCCATGTTAATATTTCCGAAGATAAGATCGTTATAGAAGATAATGGCAGCGGCATGGATGAAAATGGCCTCCGCCAATACTTCAGCATCGGTTCAACAGAAAAAAAGAAGCACAATAAATCCCCGATTTTTAACCGTATCCGCATAGGCGAATTCGGGATCGGCAAGTTCGCCTCTCTAGCCGCTTGCGGGCATTTTGAAGTGACAACTCGAAAAGATGATTTTGCCGCAACCGTCATCTTTGACAAAGATGAATGGAACCAAAATGTGAACGAATGGGATTTGCCGTTAAGGCATGAATCGCCGAATATCCTAAAAAGCAACGGGACCCGCGTAACGCTGAGCAAATTATCAAAAAGATTCGATGCGGCGGATGTTGAACGGCGCATATTGGAAGGAGTCCCTATTAAAGCCGATAATTTCGGGGTTCATTTGAACGGCAAAAAGCTTTCCGCGCGTTTTGTCGCCGGCCAGCGGATTCCTATTTTTGAAGGCACAGAATACGGCCCGATCAGCGGCGAGCTTATTATCGTTTCAAACGCCACCTTAATGGTCGGCGGGGCTGGAATAGAAATCAAAGTAAAAGGTGCCACGGTAAAAAAAGACCTATTTGGAATGGAAACAAATTTCCCCCAGCTCAATCTTTTATCGGGCGAGATATATGCCGACTTTTTGCCCATCACTTCCGATCGGACAAATTTTATACTAGATTCCCCCGAATATCAAAGCTTCAAAAAATCAATGAAACAAGCGCTTGAAAGGGTTTTGCATGATATAAAATATTGGCAAAAGCAGAAAGAAAAACAAAAGATTAAAAGAGCCGTAAACGACGCGATAGAAAAAGTCCTCAACGCGTTAAAGAAAAATCCCGATCTTGCATCGCTAATAGGCCTGCCGATCAATGAGAACAAAGATCAGCCTGAAGCAAAAAGGATTGACGAACCTAAAAAACCCAAAACACTCAAAAAAACATCAGGGCAAAAACATATGGTTGCTAAAGTTTTAGGTCCTTCAGCCGTCATCACAAGGCTAAAAATGGGGCAAAAAGGAATAAGCTGCCAGCTTGACCATTTTAGCGCGGATGCCCCGGAAAGCTATACGGAAGGGTCGGTTATTTATATCAATTTGGACCATCCTCTATATGCAAGGGAAGCGAAAAATCGTGAAAGGCTAATAATGCATCTTGCACGGCTGCTTACGCAGGAAATAACCCTGTTAAAAAATCCAAAAAATGCCAGGCAGGCTTTTGACGCCCAAAGCAAGCTAATGACGGATGCTTTAATTGAAAACCATCTTGAAAACACAGCAAAAATGGGATAATAATAAACTGCTTGTACATTCTAATCAAATGATAATGATTATCATTATCAATACCTCCATAAATAAACTGAGTGCGACTCGCCATGTCCAGCTTCCTAAAAATAATTTCTAAAATAACCTCCCCCTAACTGAAATTTTCGCATCCTTTTGCCGATATACATATAGAATAGGATAGAATAGGAGGAAAACATGGTAATTCGCACCAATTTATTTAGACCTCGCCCGACGGATGGAATTGTTAAGAGAACGCTAGTCCGCGTTGGTAATTTTGTGGATAGGAATCCAGCGTGGGTTAAATATACTACCGTTCCATTGGCTTTTGCTTCTTTACCTGCTTACCTTCATCTGGAAATGGAAAGAATGGCTCCTGCGCTTAATCTTTTCCCAAATAATGCAGATGTATTGGTCTCATTATCATTTGTTTTTGTTGTGGCAGCTATCAAGCTTTCGCAGCGATCTGGAGGGAAAATAATAAATCCTATTGCAGATCCAAATGCTGAAATTGCAAAACTGACTGCTGAGCTTGGAGTTTTAAAAACAGACCATGAAGCATTAGCCCTGACAGCATCATCTCAAAGCAAAGACATTGCAACAATGACAAATAGAAACAATTTGCTTGCTGGCGAAAACACGAGATTGGCTGGTCAATTAGCTGACCTCGGAAGGCAGTTTGACGCCGCTAAATCAGAATTAGCAGTTTTGCAATCAGCCGCCGGATCCAGAAGCGGCCTCCCTCAAATCCCTCAAACAGGTCATGCGGAAATAGATGCTTTGCTTACGGCAATTAGTGATACAACAATGAGAGACAACATTGCACAATTGGCAGGAGATTCTAAATGGCAGGAGTTGAGCGATTTTCTATCAGCAAACGATTTATCAAAGATAGGAATAGATATAGCAGCCCAAAACGCAGCTGTCGGTAAAGTTATGGAACTGCTAATTGCTTGAATAAATAATTAGAGCCAAGAAGTTCCGACGTGACGTCGGGACGAGGAGAAAGAATATGGCCAAACCATTAGGTAAAGTTGAGTCGTTATTAAAATATGCTAGAGCTTCGCATATTGCTTCGGATCTAAGAACTAAGGCATTGTCCAGCATTGCTGCTATTACCGACCCAGCACACCTTCAAAAAATTGCACCGCATTTGCTTGCTCTAGCCGCTGATCCAGTTGTCGGTGAAAAAGCTTTAGGCGTATTGCTTGATCTAAGGATTAAAGCTGGACCTAACGTTTCATTAGGCATCGATGAAGAGATTGCAAGGTTAACATTAGGCCTTGAAGCAGCTCAACAACAACTTGGTAAACTAACCGCAGCATTGGGAGAACTTGGAATTGATCCAACATCGGCAGATCCGGTTGCTTCGATCAGGGCAACACTTAAGGCTGAGCCTGGCGCGGCGCTTAAAACAAGGCTTAATGACCTATTATTAAAGGAAGCAAGTGTTGATGGATTGAGAGTGACTCGCGATCAATTGGAAGGTGAAAATACTGGATTGAGAGCAAATGTTAGTAGGATCACTCTTGAACTCCACAACTTGCAAGATATCATGGCCGGAATAATGGGCGCTTTGGGAATGGATCTTGTAATTGACGTAAAACCGGAGCATGCAGCAAATATATTAAGAGTAATCGACAAACTAAATGACAAAGCTTCCGAAGTTGATAGCTTAAATAGGATCATTCGCGAGAAAATAGATGAGATCGAACGCGTCCAAGTAGAATTAAGAACAGCAAAAGAAGAGAATGAAAAAACGATTAATGCGAAAGACAGAAAAATTAATGATATTGATGAGAGGCTTCGTACAGTTTTGCAGAATTATGTCGAGGTAAACGCTCAATTAAGCGCAACAAGGCAAACAACTCCAAAAGATCTGGCAGAAGTTGCTGCATTAAGGGAAAAAGTTGCAAGGTTAGAAATAGAGGCAGAACAAAAAGCTTGGGAAGTTAAACATTTAAATGAATCATTAGAAACAGCCCGCCAAAGTCACGAAGCTATTGAAAGAACTTCTGCGATACGTATAAGCTTATTGGGCGGCGAACTGAATAGAGCTAATGCAGATAAAGCTGAAGCCGAAAGAAAATTGGCTGAATCTGAAGTAACCGTTAGAGAATTAAGAGCAAAGGTCGCAGGTCTAGAAGAAGAAAACCGTTCATTATTGGTTCAACTGCCGGAGACTCATGCTGAAACAATTGGATCAGCTTCCGAACAAAGGCCAAAACCTTTTGAAATTGGAAGACCATTTATACTACTTGGGAATGAGCCTCCTTTATTAAAAGGGCCGGATTTTGCCGTTGTGACCAACAAGGCTGGACGAAATCATAATGAGGATTCATCCGGATATTTAAGGCTTAATGCTGAGCAGGAGATCTTTGTTGTTTCTGACGGGATGGGCGGGCATCAAGGCGGGGAAACAGCCAGTAAGATGACAGTCGAGATCTATTTACAGTCACGAAAGAGCGGGAGATCCATGGTTGATTCCGCAAAAAGAGCCTGTAAAGCCGTTTATGAAAGATCCACTACCGATCCATTATTAAAAGATATGGGTGCAACGCTTACAGTGTATGAAGTTGACAGTAAAAGAAAAACAGTCGGCATAATGAATATAGGCGACTCAAGGGTGAAAGTGGTTGATGGCCCACATGAAGGGCGGGTATTAACAAAAGATCACCATATGAAATGGATGATGTTTGATATGGATCCTGCTAATGTTGGAAAAATATCTCTGATTGACGGCATGCCGGACACGGTTGTTGATGAAATTGAAAGGGGAGCGTCGCAAAATGCAATAACTTCCAGGATCGGCGGGAAAGCGACTCCAGATTATGTAGATCTTATTGTGATCCCATTTGAAGAATCTGATAGAGAAATAACACTTCTCGCTTATTCCGATGGTTTAGTTTATATAAAATTTAATGATGACGGCACGGTTAAAGTTGGTATGAAAGAAACAGATGTTACAGAAGTTGTTAATGCGTACATATCTGTTTCAGATGTTGTAGTCAACTTGCTTGCGAAGGCAAAGACCGCTAAGGGACCTAAAGATACGGATAATATAACAGTTGCGGCTTTAAGGAGAAATATCCGTTTGTTAAACGATGCAAAAGTAGTCAAAAGTTTTGTTCTTGATAATGCAACAGGACAGCTTGTCGAACAAGTTAGCGCACCATTGACGCCATGGCAAGTTTCAGCTGTATTAACTAGAACTTTTGCCGCAAATATTAAATTTGATATCAATTTCTTTGGTGTAAATTCCGGTGTTTTGGATGCAGGTACAGTGCAAAGACTTATGGAAGCGGTAAAATCCGCGGCTAATGCCAATAGCATCATGAAACTCTATTTGGCAAGAAGTGTTAATCCTGCTATCCTTGCGGCAAATCCAAAATTAATTGAACAATTGGGCAGACAGATCAAGCTCGATAGAAGCAAAGCAAACCAATTCATTTATATTTTTGCCGAAACCGATGCCGCAGGCAAGGTAATAAGACTCTTCGCGGATTTTAACAAGCTCGATCCATCCAGAGAGCATCTGTTTAAGTCGTAAGTAAGAAGCCCCCCCATTATGTGATATAATTATAACCTCTTAATAATAAGGGGGAATTCGATGAAAAAAGTGAAAAAATTAAATAAACTGCTTTTCTACTTCAAAAAACTTCCGCCGATCAAGCAATCCGAAGTGATGGATTATATTAAATGGCTCTGGGTTTCTCCAGACGAAGAATTTACAGGGGATGAATGGAAAAAAATTGAAAAGCTTTCCAAGCAAAAAGGGAAAACATTCGATACTTGGGATAAAGCAAAAGCATACTTAGATTTATTGAAGAAATAATGCGGTACGATTTCAAACCCTCATTTGTCCGTTGTTTCAAAAAACTGCCTCCGCAAAAACAAGATGCCGCATCTGAAACAATCGAAAAACTCAAAATATTCTATGAAACCAGGGAGATCGCAATAGGGTTGGGTCTGAAAAATCTTAAGAAGGATTATTGGGAGATACGGGCATCGCTAAAAGACAGGATATTGTTCAAGCTTATTGGAAATGCGGTCTATTTTGTTCTTGTCGGCAATCATGATGAAATAAAAAAGTTTTTGAAAAACCCATGAAACCTCTAACCTTCCAGCAAAAAAGCGAAAAACTCAATTTTGCATGATATAATTATTAAACTTATATAAAGGAAGGTGGGATCATGGCCGAAAGGATCTTCGAAAAAAATAAAATTAAATTAGTACAAATTCCCGAAAAAACGATAAAACATGTAGGTCTTCGTCCCGGAAGCTATGTTGAGGTATCCGACGATGGTTATCATATTATTTTGACTCCAATCGAGGAAAATTTTACCGACGAAGAATGGAAAAAAATATTATTGCTGAAAAAGGAAAAAGGAAGAACATTTAGATCAGGCAAAGCGATGTTAAAACACTTAAGAGGATTAATGAAGAAGTGAAATATGAGCGGAAGAATTCATTTAAGCGAATTTTTAAGAAGCTGCCGATCGAAAAACAAGAGAAAACTCTTGAAGCAATCCACGCATTGATCGCCTATTATGAATCTGGGATTAAAGCTGAAGGTTTAGGCCTAAAATATTTGCGCGACGATGTGTGGGAAATAAGATCATCGCTTAAAGACAGGATTCTTTTTTCTCTGGCTGGAGACATTGCAATCTTCCTTATTGTCGGGAACCACGATGATATTCATCGATATTTGAAAAACCTATGAAACCTTTAACCTTCCAGCAGATAGTAGAAAGACTAAATTCATATTGGGCATCACTTGGCTGCGCGATCAGACAAGCATACGATGTTGAGAAAGGCGCGGCTACCATGTCCCCTTCAACATTCTTTGGAGCACTTGGCGATAAAACATGGAATGTAGCATATATCGACCCAGTTCGCAGACCTACAGACGGTCGATACGGCGAAAATCCAAATCGTTTATTCCATTACTTCCAATATCAAGTGATCATGAAACCGTCACCTTTGGATATCCAGGATCGATACCTCGACTCGCTTAGCTCGCTCGGTATAAAGCCTGCAGATCATGACGTACGCTTTGTCGAAGATAACTGGGAATCACCAACTCTTGGCGCATGGGGGACTGGGTGGGAAGTATGGGCCGAAGGAATGGAAGTAACGCAGTTCACATACTTTCAAGAATGCGGGGGATTTCCGTGCAAACCAACTCCTGTTGAAATTACCTATGGATTAGAGCGCATCGCGATGTTCATCCAAAA